>DATBNA010000572.1:0-3025 GCA_036554545.1 Hyphomonadaceae bacterium | reverse complement strand
AGACAGGGGTGAGGAAAACGCGCCAGTTCTCCTACAGCTGTTTTGAGCCAGAGCCCTGAAATCGCTGGCGATCTCTTTTTCACAAACCGCACTTAACCGGCCGAATCCGGAGCGGGTCCGGACGTGGAGGAAAAATAATCCGGGCCGGTTGCGGTCGGTATCAGGGCGCGGGCGCAGCGCATTTCGCCGTGCGCGCCGTCACGTCCGCAGCCTGCGCATTGTAGAGCTGCAGCAGGCTAGCGGCGGTGGCGGCGACGGCTCTTGCGACATCGCTGGTGGAGCGCTGACGTCTCGCGCCTTCGGCCACCGCCCTGCCCTGTGCGGCTTGCTGTGCTGTCGACAGCGCCGACCAGTCGGCAAGGCCCTTGAGCGGCCTGCCTGCCTTTGCACGGTCGACCGCGACAGAAAGATGCGCCGCGCAATTGATGGCCATGCCGTAGGCTTCCGCTTTCGTGACCAGCGCATCGACCGCATCGCCGATGTTGCTCTGCGGGTTTGAGGGCACGGGTTCCGTGCCCGGCTTCTTCTGCGAGGCCGGCAGCCCCTCCCACTTCATGTGCAGGTCCTTTTCCCACGTCGAGATCAGCGACAGCGCGTCGTTGTAGCTGTCGATGAGCCCCTGCCCGCCGCGCAACGCGTGGTTGAACAGCGCATCGCCGAAATAGGTCCAGTCGCGGCTCGGCTCGCATCCGAACGACGTCTTGTCGGCGGCGGCGGCCGTCAGCACCAGCGCACCGGGATCGGCGCTGAACGGCATGATGAAATGACCCGAAAAGCAGGCCGAGACGATGATCACCTTGTTGCGGATGCCGGCCTGCTGGAGCGACGCGCGCAGGTTAAGCGGACGCAGCCCGCCCTGCATGCGGTTGGCCTCTACCAGCGCCACCATGCCGTCCTGCGCGCCGTGCGAGGTGGTGAAGACGATGACGAGGTCTTCGTTCGGATCGATGGTCGCGCCGATCTTGCCGAGCGCCGCCTGGAAATTGTTGGGACTTGCCGCCGGATAGCTGCGCGGCACGTTTGCGCCGCGGCCGGCGGAAAGGATGATGGTGCGACCTTCGGCGTCGAAGCGGCGCGCCAGCACGGCGGCGGCTTCCTTCGCTTCAGACTCGAAAACCGGATCGTTGTAGAAGCCCGCCGAGAGAACATAGGTGTCGACGACGCCCGGGCGCTGCGGCTGGAGCTGCGACAGCGCCTGCGCCATCAGCTCGATCTGTCTTAGCGCCTCGGCAGGCGGCAAGGCGCCCTCGCTGGCGCCGAAGCCGGGCGGGCCCTGCTGTTGCGCGACGGCGCTGCCGCCGCCAGCTGCGATCGCCAAGGAAAGCGCCACACCAGCGATCCGGGCGCTCCAGCTTTTCGGCCTATTCATGCGCGGTCCCACGACAGCCAAAAACCCCACCATGAGGCCATGTTCCCTTGCCCCGGCGCCCCATGCAAGCGGGCTCGCTCACCCGTGTCTTCAGATGTCCTTTCCGCCGCGAACAACACGCAAGGCCGCCCGCTTCTGTAGCGGCGTGGCCGCCGGATCGGGCGCGGAGGGCGCCAGGTCCTCGTTAACGTCCCTGACGCGAGGACCAGTGCGCTTGCCCATCGGCGTCTTGCGCTTGAATTCCGCTCGGCGCAGGCCGCCTGTCCGGGGCGTCGCTTCGTTGTCTTTCTTCGCCCCCTTGCCGCGCGACTTCTTGTCGATCACCCGCGCCACATGCGCCTGGCGCTGCGAGAGGGCCTCCTCCAGCCGGCCCTTGCCGGGATCGCGAAAGGCCGAGCCGTACTTCTCGAGCCGGCCGCTGACGCCCTCGACGAAATCCTTCTCCCAGTTCGTGAGTCCCGGCCCGCCCTCTTCTGCGGCGCGCGCCGCTGCGTGGCGCAACTTGCGAAGCGCCTTTGCGGTCTTGCGCTTGTCGACTTCGCGCTTTGGCATCGGGTGGATGCTAGCGTAATTTGCGCCCGGGCTAAATCTCGCCCAGCGCCAGCAGATAGGTGTCGAGAATGGCCTGCTGCTCCTCGCGCTCCTGGCGGTCGGTCTTGCGGAAGCGGATCACCTGGCGCAGCGCCTTGGTGTCGTAGCCCATGGCCTTGGCTTCTGAATAGACATCCTTGATCTGGCTGCCGACTTCTTTCTTTTCATCCTCCAGGCGTTCGATCTTCGAGACCACCTGCTTCAGCTTGTCCTTCGCGGCCTCGGTAAGGGCGGCCGCGCTTGCGCCGTCGTCCATGGTCAAACCTCCGGGAGGGAAACTGTGTGAGAGAACCCTAGCGGCGCAGGAGGACACATCCAACGACACGCGTGTCGCGGAGCGACATTCCCTGTGCATTGGTGCTGTGCATCAGCCTGTGAGTAGTGTGTGTAACGCCACTCTAGATCGGCATGCCTTCGACAGCGCGCGACAGGCGCTTGTCGCCCTGCTGCGCGGCGGCGGCATGGGGATGGATTTCCAGCGCCTTGCGATAGGCCTTCAGCGCAGCCTCCGGCCGGTCGATCGACTCGAAGATCATGCCGAGCCCGATCCACGCGCCGAAATGGCGAGGCTCGTAGGTCAGCGTTGATTCGAGATCGGCGACAGCCTCGTCATACTTGCCGTCGTTGAAGAACAGCAGCGCCCGACGGTTCCATGCTTCGGCATACTCTGGCTTGATGGCGATGGCGCGATCGAACATGTCGCGCGCCGACTGCACGTCCTCCGATTCCTGATATTCGAGCCCGCGCTTCATCATGATGTCGACGGTGGCGGAGCCAGAGACGAGCCAGGCGTCCCAGATCTCCTCCTCGATGGTGGCGGCTTCTTCCTCGGACCCGACCGTCTTCAGCTTGTCGAGCAGGTCCTGCGACAGGTTCTCGAGCGCCTTTTCCGGATCGTTCGCGTCCTTTTCGGACTGCGCCTTTTCCATCTCGGCGAGCTGCTTGGCGGCGTCTGCCGGCTTGTCCTGCGCCGTGCCGGGGGCAAACGACTTGCCCTCGCAGGCTGCGAGAGCCGCCGCTGTCATCAAGGCGATGGAAACGCGAAGGAAACTGGCCATGGCTGCC
>DATBNA010000546.1:0-12801 GCA_036554545.1 Hyphomonadaceae bacterium | reverse complement strand
CTTCAACGAACGCCGCAACACCGAGATGTTCAACGGCTATGAAAAGCAGGTTGCGCACCTCTACGCTGGCATGGACCTCAAGAAGAACTACTGAGGTCCCCGCGCACTAGCGCGGAAAGAACAAGAGCATGGCCCATAGCGCCTTCCTGCGGAATTTCGGCAAGCATTGGATGAAGCCGCTGACGCTGGCGGCGCTCATCGCGCCGTTCGCTTGGCTCGCCTATCTCTGGACGCTGATGCTCGCCAACATCGATCCCTATTCCATGGGCTTCGATCCGGTGAAATGGACGCACCACTATCTCGGCAACACCGCGATCCGCATCCTTCTGATCACGCTCGCCATCTCGCCCATTCGCGACATCACCGGCTGGGCGCCGGTCGTCGTCATTCGCCGCCGCATCGGCCTTGCCGCCTTCTTCTACGCGGCGCTGCACATGCTGGCCTATCTCGGCCTCGACAAGGAATGGTCGCTCGCCGCGCTATGGGAAGACGTCGTCATCCGCACCTACATCACGCTGGGAATGGCGGCACTGGTCATGATGATACCGCTGGCAGTCACGTCCAGCAACGGGATGATCCGCCGCCTCGGCCGCAAGACATGGGATCGGGTGCACTGGCTGATCTATCCGCTGGCCATTCTCGCCGTCGCCCACGACATCCTGATGCAGAAGACGTTCGCGCCGACGCCCTGGGTGCACGCCGGCATCCTCGCGCTGCTGCTCGGCTGGCGGATCGTGCGCTGGGGTCTGGGACGCCTCAGGCCGGCAGAAGCGACTGCTAGCTAGGCTTCGGAGGCTTCCACTTCGATCCCTTGCGCCAGTTGCATTCAGCATGCGCGAGCTGGAGGTTCGCCCGCTCGTCCCTGCCGCCCTTCAGCTTCGGCCTGATGTGATCGAAGGTCGGCCGCTTCTTTTTCCAGACGGTTGCATGCGGAACGTCGAACCGGCCCTGCGGCATCGGCTCGCCGCAAATGGCGCAACGTCCGGACTGGACGGCCCACAACTCGTCGAACAGATTCAGGCGTCGAGCTCCTTCGGCACGGCCCAGCCACGCCGCGCGCATGCAGCCAGCACGGTGTTGCGCAACAGGCAGGCGACCGTCATCAGACCCACGCCTCCCGGCACCGGCGTGATCCAGCCCGCGACTTCGCGGCATTCTGCAAAGTGCGCATCGCCAACCACGCGCGTCTTGCCCTCGCCTTTTTCAGGCGCAGGAATGCGGTTGATACCGACATCGATCACAACAGCGCCCGGCTTGACCCACGAGCCACGCACCATTTCGGGGCGGCCAACCGCAGGCACGAGAATGTCCGCTGTCCGGCACAGGCCTGGCAGGTCCGCCGTTTTCGAATGCGCAATGGTGACGGTGCAGTTCTCCGCAAGGAACAGCGCTGCAGTCGGCTTGCCGACGAGAATGGAGCGACCGACCACCACGACATTCCTGCTGGAGAGATCATTGCCCAGCGCGTGCTTCGCCATGATCACGCATCCCGTCGGCGTACAAGGCCGCAGGCCCGCCTTGCCGAGGAACAGGCGACCGGCGGAAATTTCGGTCAGGCCATCGACGTCCTTCGCGGAATCGATCAGCTCCAGCGCCTTCGCTTCGTTGAGCCCCTTGGGCAGCGGCAGCTGCAGCAGGATGCCGTCGACTTCCGGATCTGCGCTGAGCGCCTCCAGCACCGCCTCGACTTCAGTCTGCGTCGAAGTCGCCGGCAGCCGCCTGGTGATGGAGCGCATGCCTGCTGCTTCGGTCTTCTCGCCTTTCGATTTGACATAGATCTGGCTGGCCGGATCGTCGCCCACGAGCACGACGGCGAGGCATGGCTTGCCCGGCAGTTTCGCAACCGCCGCTCCGGCGGCCGCCCGGACCATCTCCGAGACGATCTTGCCGTCGATCAGCTCAGCCGCCATCGGTCTCTCCGGTCAGGGTCTCAAGCGCCTTGCGTATAGACGCATCGCCAGAGATTCGCACGGTCTTGATGCGCCGGGTCTCGCCCTTCTCCACCGAAACGGCGGACTTGGGCACGCCGAGCGCGTCCGCCAGCAGCGCCTCGATCGCTGCGTTGGCCTTGCCTTTCTCGGGAACCGCGCGGACGCGAACCTTGAGATAGCGCTGGCCGGAAGCCTCCGCGCCCAATCCCTCGACCGCATCCCTGGAGGCATTCGGCTGCGCCCGCACGCGCAGCTCCGCTCCGCCGGCGACGAGACGCCAGCAGCCCACGCTCAGAAGGGGATCAGCATGAACACCCGCGGGATCGCCCAGTCGCGCAGGAAGATGATGATCAGCGCCAGGATCAGCACCGAGAGGTCGAGCTGGCCCATCATCGGCACCACCTTTCGAATCGGCCTCAGCAACGGCCGCAGGATGCTGTCGAGGAAATTCATGATGCCGCGAGCCGTCGGGTTATGCTGTTGCACAATTCCGAAAATGATCAGCCAGCCCATCACCACGTAAACGATGAGGACGATGAGAAGGATGCTGAGTATCGGCGAGAGGAAGTAGAAGTGCAGCGCAAGCAGAAGGTCCCGCAAAGTCAGGCTCCCGGTCTAATGGCGGCGCGGCGCGCCTGGCTCTGGCGTGACGTACTCAATTCGAGGCGATTTGGATACTGCGGAGACTGGTGGAGCCGAGGGGAATCGAACCCCTGACCTCGTCATTGCGAACGACGCGCTCTCCCAACTGAGCTACGGCCCCTTCCGGGTCCCGGCGAGGCCGGGTTTTGGGAGCCGGTTAGCTATTCCGTGGCGGTTCTGCCGTCAAGGACGCGACCACAGGGGCCTAAAGCCGCCGTTAAGCGTTGTATGGGAAGGCTTTGTCGCATGCGTTTCGCCTTGCTCATTCTCGCCGCAGCCGTCCTTGCCGGGTCACCTGTCCAGGCGGCGCCGCCGGCTGCATCTCCGCCTCCGCGCGACGAGACCGACCCGCAGGCCAAGCGCATCACCGGATCGGAAACCTATGTCCCGACCTTCGGCCTGCGCGCCTCGATCGCACGTGGTTTCAAGGTGCATGGCGTGCTGGCGGTCGACGCCGGGCTCGACGTCCCCGACCCCAAGATGGTCAAGAGGGTCGAGGCGATGAAGCCACGCATCATGGCCATGATGCGCGAAGCCGTGCTGAGCTACGCCTCGCTCTCTTATGTCGTCGGCGAACGGCCCGACGCGGACATGCTGCGCGCCCGCCTGCAGAAAGCCGTCGATGGAGTGATGGGCAAGGACGCTGTGAAGGTCGCGCTCGCCAGCGTCATCGTCTTCAAGGACTGACGTCTACGAAGCGGCGCCCGCTGCGTCGTCCATGAATTTCGCCAGCTCGATGTCCTTGTCAGTGACGCCGCCTGCGTCGTGCGTCGCCAGCGTTACGTCGACCTTGCTGTAGACGTTGAACCATTCCGGATGGTGGTCCATGCGCTCGGCCTTCACAGCGACCTTGCTCATGAATTCCCAGGCCGCACTGAAGTCGGCGAACCTGTAGCTCTTCGAGATCGCATCGCGACCTGAAACCTCACTCCAGCCCTTGAGCTGGGAGATGGCTGCCTCTGCACCGATCCTCTTCGTCATCGCCTGCTCCTGCGCTCCCGGAGATATAGCGCACTCAACCCGCGCCGGACACGAAATAGAGCCACCGCCCGTCCTCGCGTATGCCGAGAACATAGCCCGGCCACGTCGCACCGTTTCGGAGTTCGTCCGCCTGGCCCTGACCGAGCAGCCGATCGATGTCGCGTGCATCGGCTGGTGTGATCTCGTCGGCCTTGAGCATGGCGAGCGCCGGCCAGATATAGACTTTGCCCTGCGGCGTGTCCGCGACAGCATGGGGATAGGAGAGGACGCGGCCGACCTGTTCGGCGGGAAAATCTCCTGTCCTCTCCTTCAGACTCCAGTATTCGCGATCACTGAGGCCTGCATTGTTGGAGCGGAAATCCGGTGTCTCGCTCGCGAACTGCGCCAGTTCACGATAGCCGCCACTCCTCGCGATGTCCCTGAGATGACGTACGGTCCGCGCCACATCGTCCGGCAAGGCTCGGTCCGACACGGCCGCTACATCCTGCACAGCCGTTTCGGCCGCAGGCGTCTCTGGCGGATCGCATGCAGCAAATGCGACCGTCGCAAGGACGAAACTGGCGCAAAGCGCGCGCACAGACCAACTACCCCTGATTTCCCCGCGCACACCCTCGCGCCACGCTCGCAAAAAGCGCAAGGGGGCCCGCCGGATTCTTTTGCCCTAGAACGTAAGGCCGACGGCCTTCGACAGGTCGGCGAGCAACTGGACCTCGGAGACGACCTTGATCGTCGTCATGCCCATGTCGCGCGCAGGCTTCAGGTTGATGCCGAGGTCGTCGAGGTAAACGCACTGCGGGGGCTGAACGCCGAGAGCGTCGCACATCATCCGGTAAATCCGCGGGTCGGGTTTGCGCACGCCTGCCTTCGAACTCTCGATGACGTGGTCGAACCGGGCGAAGATGTCGGCGATCTGGCTCGCCTTCTCGGTAGAGGAGGACATGCCAGCCCCTTTCCCGGTCGGTGCGTTGTTGGTGATGCAGCCGACCTTGAACTTCGCCTTGCAGGCGCTGAAGGCCTCGACCACGCGCGGTCGCAGATCTCCTGAAAGCAGCGCCAGGACATCCTTGCCGGGAATTGAATGACCAAGGGCCTTCGCCTCTTCGGCGAACAGCCTGTCGAATGTCGCCGCATCGACCTCCGATCGCTCTATCCGCGCCCAGGCATTGCTGTCCGGGTTGAGCGAGTTGATCCGCCGAATGATGTCGACGGGCAGGCCCCGCTCGCGCTCATAGCGGTTAAAGGCATCGAAGGGGGACGTCGTGAAAACGCCGCCGAAGTCCCACAGGACCGCCTTCACCTCGGCAGGCGATGACATCAGGCGCCGACCTTCTCGGAGACCGCAGGTTTGTCTGTCCGCGGACCCCACTCAAGCCCCAATGTATCGAGCAACTTCTCGTCCGCGCTCGCTTCCGGGTTGGCCGTGGTCAGCAGCTTCGAGCCGACGAAGAAGGAGTTGGCGCCTGCCGCAAGGCAAAGCGCCTGGCCTTCCTCCGTCATGTTCTCACGGCCTGCCGACAGCCGTATCCACGACGCCGGGAAGACGATCCGCGACACCGCTATCGCTCGCGCCAGTTCGACCGCGCCGATCGGCTCGGACTTGCCCAGCGGCGTGCCCTCGATCGGCATGAGGGAGTTGATCGGCACGCTTTCCGGGTGCGGGGTAATTTTGGAAAGTTCGTAGATCAGCCCGACGCGGTCCGCCCTGCTCTCGCCCATGCCGAGAATGCCGCCGCAGCACAGCGACACGCCTGCCTTGCGGCAGCGATCCAGCGTCTCCAGCCGGTCCTCATAGGTCCGCGTCGTCGTCACCTTGCCGTAGTATTCGCGCGAGGTGTCGAGGTTGTGGTTGTAATAGTCGAGCCCGGCCGCTTTCAGCTTCTCTGCCTGGCCTTCCTCGAGCATGCCGAGCGTGACGCAGGTCTCCATCCCCTCAGCCTTCACCGCCGCGACCATCTCGCAGACCTTTGGCAGGTCGCGGTCCTTCAGAGAACGCCAGGCCGCTCCCATGCAGAAACGATCCGCGCCATTGGCCTTCGCACGCCGCGCTTCGGCGACCACGGCGTCGACATCCATCAGCCTGGAAGCGTTGAGTCCCGTCTTGAAATGCGCCGACTGGCTGCAATAGCCACAATCCTCGGGGCATCCGCCGGTCTTGATCGACAGCAGCTGCGATTTTTGGATGCGTCCTTCCGGCCAGTTGGCCTCGCGCACTTTCAACGCCTTCAGCAGCAGGTCAGGAAGGGGAAGATCAAAGAGCGCCGCGATCTCCTCGCGCGTCCAGTCATAGCGGGGCGCCGATTCTCCGTAAGAAACTGGGGCGGCGGCGGTCATGCAGGAACTCCCGGAAAGGCTGACCGGGATAACGACCCGCGGGGCCCAAAGCAACGGCGCTCCCTTTGGGGGAGCGCCGCCGTAGTTCTGAGAGTGAAATCAGCGTTCCCGGACCGGGTCCGGCTGCTGGCCGGTAATACCCAGCTCGGGGTTAGGTTCGTGGCCCGTTACGACGATGCCCTTCGCCAGTTTCGAGTTCCACATGCCGTAGACGAAATACACCAGCACGCCGACAATGAGGTATGGGATGAAGAAATTCCGCGTCCTTTCTTCCGACATCAGCGACATCACGAGGATCGCGCACATCGAAGCGCCTAGTACTGCGATGGTGACGATGAGCCAGGTAGGCATCTTGAACGGCCGGTTGAGGTCAGGCCGCGCGAAACGCAGGTAGATCACCGTGATGCAGATGAACATGAAGGCGACGAGCGTGCCGACGTTGGTGGTGTCGCCGAGGAAGTCGAGGCCGGTGAAGCCAGCAAAACCCGCAGCTACGATGCCGACGACGATGGTGTTGGCCCACGGCGTCTGCGTCTTCGGATTGACCTTGGAGAACACGGAAGGCAGCAGACCGTCGCGTGACATCGTGTAGAAAATGCGGGTCTGACCGTAGAGCAGAACCAGCATCACCGAAGAGAGACCGGCGAAAGCACCGAGCTTCACCAGGAAAGCGAACCAGGGAAGTCCGATGGCGTTGACCGCCTTCGCAATCGGCGCCGGGTCGTTGAGCTCGGTGTAGGGCACGATGCCAACCAGCACAGCGCAGGTTAGGATATAGAGGATCGTGCAGACGATGAGCGAGCCGAGAATGCCGATCGGCATGTCCCGTGCCGGATTCTTGGATTCCGCCCCTGCCGTCGAGACCGCCTCGAAACCGATGTAGGCGAAGAAGATCACTGCAGCGGCCGAGATCAGGCCGCCAACGCCGTAGGCCGATTCCCGGCTTTGCCCGCTGATCACATTACCCAGCGCCGTCCAGATCTGCCCGCCAAGCGACATGTCCGATCCTGGCGGAGGCGCCGGCACCTGTTCAGGGACCAGGGGGGACCAGTTGGCGGGGTTTACGTAGAAGAAGCCGATGGCGATGAAGGCGACGACGACGGTTACCTTGATGGCGACGACGATGTTGTTGACGGTCGCTGACTCGGAAACCCCGACGACAAGGAGCGAGGTGACGGCGACGATCCCCAGCAGCGCCGGGAGATTCACGATGCCGGTGACCATTTCGCCTGTCGCCAGGTCCCTCACCTCAACGCCTGGCGCCGCCGTCAGCGCAGCAGGGATTGTGATCCCGAGATCGTGGAGAAGGCTTGTCGTGTAGCCGGACCAGCCAACCGCCACAGTGGAGGCCGCAACGCCATACTCCAGCAGCAGCAGCACGCCCATGATCCAGGCGATGAATTCGCCGAGCGAGGCGTACGAGTAGGAGTAGGCCGAGCCGGAGACCGGGATCGCCGCGGCAAGCTCGGAATAGCAGAGCGCGACAAGAGCGCAGAGCACGCCGGTGATCACGAAGGAGATCATGATGCCCGGGCCGGCAAATTCGGCGGCGGCCCTGCCCGTCAGCACGAAGATGCCGGTGCCGATGATGCAGCCGATGCCGAGCAGGACCAGGTTGAGCGCCCCAAGCGTCTTCTTGAGCTCGCCTCCCTGGTGCTCGGCGTGCATCTGCTCGACCGACTTGCGGGCAAACAGTTGCCCGAGACCACGTCCTGCCATTCTAAAGACCCTCCGCCGCGGGCTCTCTGGGCCCGCCGATTTGTGCCGGACGCTAGCCGGACCCGTCGAAAGCGGCAACCGGCCCTCGTTTACCATTCGGCGGGGCCGGTTTTGCGCCTGCGAACACGGCAAAGAGGCAGAGCCTGCTCAGATATCGACCGTTCCCGGATCGCCTGCTCGGCGCCAGGGACCGATGTGACGCGGGTCGTCGCGACGCCTCCGGTCCGGTCCGAAATAGTTCCCGCACTGCACGAAGGGACGCCTGCGCTCGATGATGGCGTTCACCCGATTGGCCACATCGACGGCCCGCACGGGTTTCACCAGGAACTCGTCGACGCCCGCGTTGATCGCATCGAGGACGCGCCTGCGTTCCGAATAGGCCGTGACCATTACCAGCGGCAGATAGATGTCCGGGCTGTCCTTGTCGTTGCGAATCCGGCGGCAGAATTCCAGCCCGTCATGGCCGCCGAGCTTGAAGTCGACAAAGGCGATGTCGATGTCGCCGCCCGCCGCGATGCCAAGGGCCTCGCGGCTGGTCTGCGCCTCCTCGATCCGGCGCATGCCAAAGCCCAGCAGGATCGCCCGGAGGAGACCCCGCATGTGCGCATTATCGTCCAGTATCAGCGCCGATACGCTTTCGAGACCCATGCCGTCCCACGTCTGCCGACAGGCAGCCGCTCGCCCCACCCGTTCCGAGCGATTTCCCCGATCCGGCCTTTTGGCCGCCTTCCGTGCCCAAGGCAAATTCCTTCAGATTCGAAGGAAGCGCAATTGTACAAGATTGGCTTGGACTGCTTCTGATTTGCGTGGCCCAAGGCCGTGACGTCAGCTCCAGCCTCCGATAGGGAAACGCTTCAGATCAAACGGACAAGGCGCTTGAGCCCCACACCAGAGCAGATCGGACAACTTGCCTCGGGCCGCGTGCTCGTGGTCGGCGACGTCATGGTCGATCACTATGTCACAGGACGCGTCTCGCGCGTGTCGGACGAGGCGCCAGTTCCGATCATCCATGTCTCCGGAGAACGATGGACGCCGGGCGGCGCCGCCAACGTAGCGGCCAATATCGCTTCGCTTGGCGGCGCGGCAGCTCTCGTCGGCGTCGTGGGAAATGATGCGGCCGCAACCACGCTGTCGGACCTGATGGCGCCGCTCTCGAAATCCGTCCGCGCAGAGCTGGTGGTCGAGACCGGGCGGCCAACGACAATCAAGACACGCTACATGGGCGGGCAGCACCAGATAGTCCGCGTCGACCGCGAAGAGCCGGCGCCCATCTCAAAGGAGACGGAAATCGCCCTGGCGGCCGCCATCCAAAAGCTCGCGCGCGACTACCGTGCTGTGATGATTTCGGACTATGCCAAGGGAGCGCTGACCGATCGCGTGATCAAGGCGGCGATCGACGCGGCGCGCGGCGCCGGCATTCCAGTCGTGGTCGATCCCAAGCGCACCGACTGGACGGCCTACGCCGGCGCAACGGTGATCACACCCAACCGCAAGGAGCTGCAGCTCGCCAGCCACGCACCGTGCTCGAGCGACGACGACTGCGCCCATGCCGCCGGGATCGCCATCAGGGCGACAAGGGCAGCCATCCTGCTCACGCGTTCCGAACATGGGATGTCGCTTTACCGGGACGGGAAGAAGGCCGTTCACCTGTCCGCCAAGGCGCGGGAAGTTTTCGATGTCTCGGGCGCCGGCGACACGGTGGCCGCCTCGATCGCACTGGCGCTGGCCTCAGGCCTTGAACTCGAGGCCGCGATGCAGATCGCCAACACCGCAGCCGGCATCGTGGTTGGCAAGCGCGGCACGGCCACGGCTTCGCCTGCCGAACTGCTCGCCGAGACCAGCGGCAGCCGCGGCCTGGGCGGCTCGCCCGGCGCCCTCTCCCTGGCCGAGGCGAAGAAGCTTCGCGAGAAATGGGGCGGCGACGGTCTTACGGTCGGCTTCACCAATGGCTGCTTCGACATTCTCCATGCCGGCCACGTCTCGCTGCTGAGGCAGGCTGCTGCGGCATGCGACCGGCTGATCGTTGCGCTGAATACCGACGCTTCGGTGCGAGGCCTGAAAGGCCCTGAACGGCCGGTGCAGTCCGAACAGGTCCGCGCGGCCGTCATGGCGGCCATAAAGGGGGTCGACGCCGTGATCCTGTTCGGGGAACAGACGCCGCTAGATGTGATCCGCGAGCTGCAGCCCGATGTCCTGGTCAAAGGGGCGGACTATGCAGAAGACCAGATCGTTGGCGCCGACATGGTGCGGGCGCGGGGCGGGCGCGTCGTACGCATCACGCTTGTCGATGGTCAGTCGACCACCAGCGTCATCGAGAAGTCGAAGCGCGGCGGCTAGCGGCGAAGAACAAAGAACGCGAGTTGCGTGTTCTGGTCGCGATGCTTGCCGCCCAGCCCTGCGGCGAAGAACGCCGCCGCCGCGCCAGCCAGCAACGACGCCGCCGCGATGAAGGCTGAAATCACGGTCAGTTTCCGCGCCGTCTCCGCGCGCCGTTCTGTCAGGCTCTCGTCCGCGGCGGTCGGATTCCCGGCCGGCTCGCGAGCGGCGGCCTCGTCAACTTCCTGGCTTGCGGCCTCGGCTACGGCGCCGACCAGATCGCCCCGGCCATCCGCATTCTCGGCAGCCGCGGTTACTCCGCCAATGCCGGCGAAGGCAATCGTCGCAGCCGCGATCACGCCAACACCCCAGGTCAGCAGACCATGGAGCCCGTCGCGAACATCAACTTCGTGTTCTGTGGCGTCCGGCTGGCGCGCGCGCAGCCGCGCGGTCACATAGCCTCCGACGGTGAAGCTCGCGAGCTGCACCCAGAGCAGCCACAGACCTGCGCCAAAAACGTAGAGCGCAGGCGCAATGCCTTCGCCCTCGTATGGTGAAGTGACCCCAAGCCCGAGCGCCGCGCCGAAGGTCAGGAGGATAAGAGCGATTGCAGTGGTGAGAACGGCGCCTGCGAAGATCGCGGCCCAGTCTACCCTCGAATTGACGCCAGCCAGATCGGCCATTTTTCACTCTCCCGGCGGTCAGCGAACGCCAACGAACGACAGAATGGCCAGCACAACGACAATCAGACCGACGAGATAAATGATGGAATTCACGTGAAGCTCCCAACGTCCGCGTTCGCGCGAGCGTGTCCGCGCTGCGTAGTTAATGTTCAGCCGTCCGGATGGTTCCGATTGGGACTGGTGGGTTCTCGCAGGGAGACGGCGTCTGCGATCTTGCCTGACCGGCGCGGACCTGCCGTCTGCGGCGCAAAGCCTGCATGCCCCGCGCGGCAATTCCGACTTGACTTGGGCGCCCTTGCTCCGGTTAACGAACCGGCGCTGCGGGGAAGCCGCGGATTTCCAGGAGAGGCGCGATGCGCGTGACGATGATCGGCGCCGGTTATGTCGGCCTCGTGTCCGGGGCCTGCTTTGCCGATTTCGGGCATACCGTCACGTGCGTGGACAAGGACCCGGGCAAGATCGAACGCCTGAAGGATGGCGTGATGCCGATCTTCGAGCCGGGCCTTGCCGAACTGGTCGCCTCAAACGTCAAGGAAGGCCGGCTGTCCTTCACGCTCGATGCGGGCGACGCCATTCGCAATGCCGACGCCATCTTCATCGCCGTCGGCACGCCCTCGCGCCGCGGCGATGGCCATGCCGATCTCTCCTATGTCTACGCCGCCGCGAAAGAGATCGCCGAGCACATGGACGGCTTCACGGTGGTGGTCACCAAGTCGACGGTGCCGGTCGGCACAGGCGATGAGGTCGAGGAGATCATCCGCAAGGCCAATCCGAAAGCGAAGTTCGCCGTCGTCTCCAACCCGGAGTTCCTGCGCGAAGGCGCCGCCATCAATGACTTCAAGCGACCCGACCGCGTGGTCGTCGGCACCGACAGCGAGGAAGCGCGCGAGGTGATGCGCCAGCTTTACCGGCCGCTCTTCCTCAACGAGACGCCGATGCTGTTCACCGAACGGCGCACGTCGGAGCTGATCAAATACGCGGCCAACGCGTTCCTGGCTGTCAAGATCACCTTCATCAACGAGATGGCGGACCTCTGCGAGAAGGTCGGCGCCAATGTCCAGGACGTCTCGAAAGGCATCGGCCTCGACAACCGCATCGGCCGGAAGTTCCTGCACGCCGGCCCCGGCTATGGCGGATCCTGCTTCCCGAAGGACACGCTCGCCCTCACCAAGACCGCCAACGACAATGGCAGCCCCGTGCGCATCGTCGACACTGTCGTCGAGGTAAACAAAGCGCGGAAGAAGGCGATGGCGCAGCGCGTCATCAAGGCGATGGGCGGCAGCGTGAAGGGCAAGACGATCGGCGTGCTGGGCCTTGCCTTCAAGCCCAACACCGACGACATGCGCGATGCGCCCTCGCTCGACATCATCCCGGCGCTGCAGGCCGCCGGCGCCCGCATCAAGGCCTATGATCCCGAAAGCATGCACGAAGCCGGCAAGATGCTGTCCGAGGTCGACTTCTGCGATGGCCCCTACCACGCCATCGACGGCGCCGACGCCATGGTTCTGATCACGGAATGGGACCAGTTCCGCGCCCTCGACCTCGATCGCGTGAAAAAGCTGCTGAAGTCGCCTGTCGTGGTCGACCTGCGCAACGTCTACCAGCCAACCGACATGGCCCGCCGCGGCTTCGCCTACTCAAGCGTCGGACGGCCGTAGTCGGGCCCCAGCTTTACAAGCGTTCCGCCCCGCTTCATCACTCCGCCAGCCGGAGTGCCCCGCGAGGTTGAATGCCCAAGGCCAGTTCACTGCTCGAAAACCGCGCCCTGGTTTCAGGCGGCAGCGGCTTCCTCGGTTCTCACCTGTGCGATCGCCTGATCGAACGCGGCCACGACGTGCTGTGCGTCGACAACCTGTTCACCGGCCAGAAGCGCAACATCGCCCATCTGCACGGCAATCCGAAATTCGAGTTCCTGCGCCACGACGTGACCTTCCCGCTCTTCGTCGAAGTGGACCAGATCTGGAACCTCGCCTGCCCGGCAAGCCCGATCCACTACCAGCACGACCCCGTCCAGACGACCAAGACCTCGGTCCACGGCGCGATCAACATGCTGGGGCTGGTCAAGCGCCTCGGCGCCAAGATCCTCCAGGCGTCCACGTCTGAAGTCTATGGCGACCCCAGCGTCCATCCCCAGACCGAAGACTACTGGGGCAACGTAAATCCGATCGGCCCGCGCTCCTGCTATGACGAAGGCAAGC
>DATBNA010000537.1:0-4361 GCA_036554545.1 Hyphomonadaceae bacterium | reverse complement strand
CGCCCGAGCCAGGCCGACCCGCAGGGCGGCATCAAGCGCCGCGAGGCCGCGATCCACGTTTCCAACGTCGCGCATGTCGACCCGCGCGACGGCAAGGCCACCCGCATCGGGTTCAAGACCGACGCCAAGGGCCGCAAGGTGCGCTTCGCCAAGCGCTCCGGGGAGAATATCGATGTCTGAGAACTACACCCCTCGGCTGAAGTCTCTCTACGAGAAGTCGATCCGTGAGAAACTGACGCAGCAGTTCAGCTACACGAACCGCCTTCAGGCCCCGCGCCTGGACAAGGTCGTGATCAACATGGGCGTTGGCGAAGCTGTCGCCGACTCCAAGAAGATCCGCTCGGCCCTGGCTGACCTCGCAGCGATCTCGGGCCAGAAGCCCAAGGAGACCAAGTCGCGCAAGTCGATCGCGTCGTTCAAGCTGCGCGACGGCATGACGATCGGCTGCATGGTCACCCTGCGCCGCGACCGGATGTACGAATTCGTTGACCGCCTGACGACGATCGCGCTCCCGCGCGTGAAGGACTTCCGCGGCCTGAACGGCAAGTCGTTCGACGGGCGCGGAAACTTCGCGATGGGGATCAAGGAACACATCGTGTTCCCGGAGATCAACTACGACAACGTCGACCAGGTCTGGGGTATGGACATCATTGTGTGCACGACGGCGCGCACGAACGAGGAAGCGAAGGCACTCCTGACGGAGTTTGGCTTTCCTTTCCGCAACTAGGCGCGCTGGAGGACGAGATGGCGAAGAAAAGCTCGATCGAAAAGAACAACCGCCGGCGCAAACTGGCCGAGACGTACGCCAAGAAGCGTGCGGAGCTCAAAGCCCGGGCGCTCGACGAGAGCCTGCCGCTGGAAGAGCGCTTCGATGCGCGCATGAAGCTGGCGAAGCTTCCGCGCAATTCAGCGCCGACCCGCGTACGCAACCGTTGCGAAATTTCTGGCCGCCCGCGCGGCTACTACCGGAAGCTCAAGATGTCGCGGATTGCACTTCGTGACTACGGCGCCGCGGGAGCAATCCCCGGCCTCGTGAAGTCGAGCTGGTAGGGGAGGCGATAAAGATGGTCATGAACGATCCCCTGGGCGATCTGCTGACACGTATCCGGAACGCGCAGCGTCGCGGCAAGAGCTCCGTCTCTTCGCCCGCCTCGAAGCTTCGCGTCCACGTGCTCGAGGTGCTCCAGCGCGAAGGCTATATCCGCGGCTTCACCGAGGTTGAAAAGGAAGGCCGCAAGGAGCTCGACATCGAGCTGAAATACTATGACGGCGCTCCGGTCATCTCGGAGATCCGCCGCATCTCGAAGCCAGGTCGCCGGGTCTATTCGCCGGTGCGCGAACTGCCGCTGGTCCGCAACGGCCTCGGCATCTCGGTCCTCTCCACGCCGAAGGGCGTGATGTCGGACAACGAGGCGCGCACCCAGAACGTCGGCGGCGAAATCCTCTGCCGGGTGAGCTGATCATGTCTCGCGTTGGAAAAAAACACCTGACCGCGCCCAAGGGCGTCGACATCAAGGTCGCCAGCGGCCTCGTGACCGTGAAAGGCCCGAAGGGCGAGCTGAAGATGGCTCTCTCGGACGAAGTGTCCGTGAAAGTCGAGAACGGCGAAGTTACCGTCGCCGCTCGCAATCCCGAGGAACGCAAGTCCAAGGCGATGTGGGGCACGGCGCGCGCCAACATCCAGAACATGGTGACCGGCGTCACGACGGGCTTCTCGAAGGATCTCGAGCTTCAGGGCGTCGGCTACCGCGCCGCCATGAAGGGCAAGGACCTCGAACTCTCGCTCGGCTATTCGCACCCGATCATCTACAAGGCGCCTCCGGGCATTACCTTCGTCTCCGCCAAGCCGACCGAGATCAAGATCTCGGGCCCGGACAAGCAGGCGGTCGGCCAGGTCGCCGCCGAACTCCGCAGCTTCCGCCCGCCGGAGCCCTACAAGGGCAAGGGCGTGCGCAAGGTGGGCGAATACGTCCGCCGCAAGGAAGGCAAGAAGAAATAGCCATGCAAGCGCATCGCAGAAAACAGGCTCGCCGCGCCCAGCGCGTCCGCACCAAGCTCCGCCTGGTCGCCGACGGCAAGCCGCGGCTGTCCGTCAATCGTTCGACCAAGCACATCTCGGTGCAGGTCATCGACGACGCGAAGGGCGTCACCGTCGCCGCCGCCTCCTCGCTCGAGAAGGACTTCAAGGGCGGCAAGAAGTCCGAGGACGCCTCTTCTGTCGGCAAGCTCATCGCTGAGCGCGCCAGGAAAGCTGGCGTCACCGACGTGGTGTTCGACCGCGGCGGCTACCTGTTCCATGGCCGCGTGAAAGCGCTCGCCGACGCCGCCCGCGAGGGCGGTCTGAAATTCTGAGGAGACGCCAATGGCGCGTGAAGCAGGCGAGCGTGGCGAACGGGGCGGTGAACGCGGCGAACGTGGTCGCGGTCGCAAGAGCCGTGAAGGCGGCGAGGATCGCGAACAGTCCGAAATCGTCGACAAGCTGGTTGCGATCAACCGCGTCGCCAAGGTGGTGAAGGGCGGCAAGAACTTCGGTTTCGCCGCACTCGTTGTTGTCGGCGACCAGAAAGGCCGCGTCGGCTATGGCCACGGCAAGGCCCGCGAGGTTCCCGAGGCGATCCGCAAGGCGACCGAGGAAGCCAAGAAGTCGATGATCCGCGTTCCGCTGCGCGAAGGCCGCACGCTGCACCATGACGGCTTCGGCCGCTGGGGCGCCGGCAAGGTGTATGTCCGTTCGGCGCCAGCCGGTACGGGCGTCATTGCCGGCGGTCCGATGCGCGCCGTCCTCGAAGTGCTTGGCGTCCATGATGTTGTCGCCAAGTCGATCGGCTCGTCGAACCCTTACAACATGGTGCGCGCCACGGTGGATGCGCTGAAGAACCAATCCTCGCCCCGCCAGATCGCGTCCAAGCGCGGCCTGAAGGTGCAGGACATCGTTGGCCGCCGCACCGACGGCGCCAGCGCCCCCGGCGCTGACGCGGCGCAGTAACGCTGAGGAGTTATCGAGATGGCAGCCAGGAAAACCATCCGGGTGCGGCAGGTCAAAAGTCCGCAGCGCCGCGAAGCTTCGCAGCGCGCGACGCTGGTCGGGCTTGGCCTCAACAAGATTTCGAAGGAGCGCGAACTGGAGGACACTCCGGCCGTGCGCGGCATGATCGCGAAGGTCGGCCACCTCGTCGAGATCGTGAAGTAGGAACGTCTGCAGCCGGCCCGCAGGGCAGGCGGCATGGAGTGCGATATGAAACTGAACCAGATCTCCGACAATCCGGGCGCCCGCAAGAAGCGCATGCGCGTCGGTCTCGGCGTCGGCTCGGGCAAGGGCAAGACGGCCGGCCGGGGCGTGAAGGGCCAGAAGGCGCGCCGCGGCGTCGCCATCAACGGTTTCGAAGGCGGCCAGATGCCTATCTACATGCGCCTGCCGAAGCGTGGTTTCACCATGCACAATGCCAAGGAGTATTCCGAGGTGAATATCGGCAAGATCGAGACCTTCGTGAAAGCCGGCAAGCTCGACGCAAAGAAGACGATTGACGCTGACGCCCTGGTTGCGGCCGGGGTGCTTCGCCGCGCCAAGGACGGCGTCCGCCTCCTTGCAAAGGGCGAGATCAAGTCCAAAGTTGAGTTGGTCGTGTCCGGGGCTTCGAAAGCCGCCATCGAGGCGGTCCAGAAAGCCGGGGGCAAGGTCACGGTTACGAAACCGGCTGCTGCGGAAGCGGCAGCGGAGTAGGCCTGCCCGTCAGGGCAGGCGCCCGCGCGTCGGGTGGTCGTCATAACGGCGGCCGGACGGCAGCGCGATCTGGGAGGCGGCAGTATGGTTTCGGCGGCCGAGCAGCTTGCGCGCAACATCAATCTTTCGACCTTCGGCAAGGCGAAGGAACTTCAGGCGCGCCTCTGGTTCACGCTGGGCGCGCTGATCGTCTATCGCCTCGGCACGCACATCCCGATCCCGGGCATCGATCCCAACCAGTACGCGCAGGCCTATGGCAACGCCTCGCAGGGCATCCTCGGCCTCTGGAACACCTTCTCCGGCGGCGCCGTCGAGCGCATGGCGATCTTCGTGCTCAACGTGATGCCTTACATCTCGGCCTCGATCATCATCCAGATCATGTCGACCGCCATTCCGGCCCTTGAGCGGCTGAAGAAGGAAGGCGAGGTCGGCCGCAAGCAGCTCAACCAGTACACCCGCTATCTCACCGTCGTGCTGGCCATCGCCCAGGCCTTCGGCGTCGCCGTCGCGCTCAGCGCCGTCGATCCGACGAGCGGCCTGTCCATGGCCGTCGAGCCTGGCATCTACTTCATGTTCTCGACCATCATCACGGCGGTCGGCGGAACCATCTTCCTGATGTGGCTCGGCGAGCAGATCACCG
>DATBNA010000525.1:0-10066 GCA_036554545.1 Hyphomonadaceae bacterium | reverse complement strand
TCGGTTCAACCGCCCGCGTGGATCCCTATCTTGGGTCTACACAAGGAAGACCAGAGATGCTGAACCGCCTCCCCTCCCACGACGTACTTTATGAGCACCTCCTGCGCCGCGATCCCGAAATGGACGGGATCATCTATGTCGGCGTGAAAACCACCGGCATCTTCTGCCGCCCGGTCTGTCCGGCGCGCACGCCGCTGTCGAAGAACGTCACTTTCTATGCCTCGCCCGACGAGGCGCTGGAGGCTGGCTTCCGCCCCTGCAAGCGCTGCCGGCCGCTGGACGACCCCAACGCGCCGGGCGTCGTTCTCGACAAGCTGCTGCGGCTCGTCGAGGAGGACCCTTCCCGCCGCTGGAGCGAGGACGACCTTCGCGAGATGGGCATCGAGCCTGCCACCGCCCGTCGCCAGTTCCAGAAGCGCTTCGACATGAGCTTCTCGCAATACGCTCGCGCGCGCCGCCTGGGCCATGCCTTCAACACCATCAGGAAGGGCGACGCCGTGATCGCAGCCCAGCTCGACGCAGGATTTGAATCCGGCAGCGGGTTTCGCGAAGCTTTCGCGCGTCAGTTCGGCGAAGCCCCGCAGAAATCCCGCAAGGCGCTGACCTTCGCGATGGACTGGATCGACACGCCGCTCGGCCCGATGCTGGCTGTCGCAGACGAAAAGAAACTGCACATGCTGGAGTTCGTCGAGCGCAAGAAGCTCGGGGGCCATGTCGAGCGCTACCGGAAACAGTTCAACGCTACCGTGCTTCCCGGAGAAACGCCTGCACTGAAGCTGATCAAAAAGGAGCTGGCCGACTATTTCGCCGGCAAGAACCTCGCCTTCACCTCGAGGATCGCCGACGCCGGCACCGATTTCCAGAACGAGGTGTGGGACGAACTCCGCCGTATCCCGCCCGGCGTCACGCGCTCCTACCAGGAGATGGCGAAACGCATCGGCCGCCCCACCGCCATGCGCGCCGTCGCCAACGCCAACCGGCTCAACCGCTGCGCCATCATCCTGCCTTGCCATCGTGTGATCGGGGCAGATGGAACGCTCACCGGCTATGCTGGCGGTCTCTGGCGAAAGCAGTGGCTGCTCGACCACGAGCGCCGTCACACAGGCCAAACGCTCTTCGGCGCGCAGACATAGTCCCCGAAATTTCACTAAAATTTCAGTGGTGCAGCCAAGCTCCGGTTTGCAGCGAGCCGGCATGATCCCGGGTCATGAGCCCGGTCAGCGCCATCGCCTTGTCTGGAATGAAGGCCGCCCTCCAGCGTTTCGACGCTGCGGCGAACAACATCGCCAATGTGCGCTCGCACGGGCCGCTGCCCAGCGCCGCTGCAACCGGCTATCCGCCGCCTTACACGCCCATCGATGTCGTGCAGACATCCGTGCCCGGCGGCGGCGTCGTCTCCCGCATCATCAATTCGGCGCGCGGTCCTGTCGCCTATTACGATCCGAGCGCACCCTATGCTGACGCCAGCGGCATGGTCGGCGCGCCGGACATCGACCTTGCCAGCGAGATGGTCAACCTCGTCACGGCCGAACTCGACTTCGCGGCCAACCTCGTCGTCCTGCGCGCCGAGTCGCAGATGATGGCCTCGCTGTTCGACATCAAAACCTAGCCGTTACTTCCCCTCGTCTTTCAGGCTGACGCCGCGCTTCTTCAGCGCCTCGCGCAGCAGGAACTCGATCTCTGCGTTCACGCTGCGCAACTCCTGTGACGCCAGACGCTCGATCGCGGCGTGAAGCGCCGGATCGAGCCTGAGAGCGAAGGATTTCTTGCCTGGCGAAGCCATGACCGCCTGTGTGCTGCGGGTCTATTGATAGAGCGACCCCGTATTGACAACAGGCTGGGCTTCACGATCGGCGCACAGCACAACCAGCAGGTTGGACACCATCGCCGCCTTGCGCTCGTCATCCAGATGGACGATCTCGCGCTCGGAAAGCTGCTGCAGAGCGGCTTCCACCATCGACACGGCGCCCGCCACGATCTTGGCCCGTGCCTCGAGCACCGCCTCGGCCTGCTGCCTGCGCAGCATCGAGGACGCGATCTCCGGCGCATAGGCAAGGTGCGACAGCCGAGCCTCGTCGACGATCAGGCCCGCAACGGCAATGCGTTCCTGCAGTTTCTGCTGCAGCATCTCACCGACTTTGTCGCCGTCGGCGCGAAGCGTGGGCTCGTCTGGGTCGCCATGGTCATAGGCGAAGTGGGAGGTGATCTCGCGCAGCGACGTTTCGATCTGGATGTTGACGAAGGTCTCGTAATTGTCGACGTCGAACACCGCCTGCGCCGTGTTGGTCACGCGCCAGACCACGACAGCCGCGATCTCGATCGGGTTGCCCTTCTTGTCGTTCACCTTGAGCGTCTGCGACGTCACGTTGCGCACACGCAGCGAGATCTTCTTGCGCGAATACCAGGGGATGACCCAGCGCAGACCCGGTTTCTTGTCCGTGCCCTTGTAGTTGCCGAACAGTGTGATCGCCGCGGCTTCGTTCTGCTGCAGCGAATAGAGCCCGCACAGGATCAGGACCGACACCAGCAGCACGACCACGGCGCCGCCGATGTACAGCAGGATGGTGAGGTCATCGCCTCGTCCGCTCTCCGCCAGGATGATGCCCTGGACGAACATCCAGATCGCGAGCACAAAACCCGCCAGCGCCAGCACCAGCAGGAATCCGCCGGACCCGGTCGAAGCGGCGCGTTCTTCAGTTTTCTTGTGGGCGATCATGCGTCCCTCCTTCATGACTTCGATCTCGCAATTAATATCGAAGTGATATCACTTTGATATTGACTCCCGATGATGTCAAGCGCATTTTGAAGATGTGGAAGGGAGGACAGCGATGGCGGACCGTTATCTTCTCTGGGGACTCGTCGGCGTCATTGTCGTACTGTCGCTCGTCTTCGCCGTCGCCGGCATTCGCAGGCGCATGGAGCGAGGCCGGCCGGCGCGCTTCCACCTCGGCTTCGGCGCCGGCCTCGTCGACGTGATCGAGGGCCTCACCGGCAAGGAATTGTCGCCGCGCGCGCAGGCTGTCGTATTCGGGATCAGCATCGCGATCGGTCTTCTGGCGCTGGCCGTCGGTCTTGCTGTCCTGCTGCTGAGAAGGGAGGCGCTGTCATGAGCGCGGAACTGGCTGGCTGGCTTGTCGGCGGCGGCGTCGCCCTCTGCCTGATGGCGCTGTTTGTGGTGATGCTCGCCCGCGGCATGGACGCCAGCCGCCTGAAACTCTCCGCCTCGGACACTCAGGCGTATGTGGCCGCTCTGCCCGCCAGCCCGCTGAACAACCTGCTTAAGAAGCATCTGCTCGCTTCACCCGAAGCATCGCCCGACAAGGAACAGACTGCAAAGTCCGCCAAGAAGGCGAGCGGCGTAGTGGCCGGGATCGTTGGAACGATCGTCGCCGTCAGCATCGGCGCCGCCATTGTTTCCGATATCTTCGAGGACAGAGCCTCCGCCAGCGCAACGCCGATCGAGCTTTCCGCTGGCGGCCTCCACGGCACGCTGCTGTCGCCACGCAGGAACGCGCCCGTCGTCCTGATCGTTCCTGGTTCAGGACCCACCGACCGTGACGGCAACAGCCCGGCGGGTCTGCACACCAACGCCTACAGGCTGCTGGCTGAAGGACTGGCGGCGGAAGGCATCGCCAGCGTCCGTGTCGACAAGCGCGGCATGTTTGGCAGCGCCGGCGCAGGCGATCCCAACGCCGTCTCGGTTGACATCTACGCCAATGATTACCGCACCTGGATCGACGCCATTCGCACCGAGACGGGCCGCAAGTGCGTTTGGCTCCTCGGGCATTCCGAAGGTGCGCTGATGGTTTCGGCCGCAGCCGAGGGGCGCAGGGATGTCTGTGGCCTCATCCTTGTCTCCGGGATGGGACGGAAGATGGGTGATGTCCTCCGCGCCCAGCTCAGCGCCAATCCTGCCAATGCGCCGCTGCTCGGCCAGGCCTTCGCTGCGCTCGATGATCTCGAAGCCGGCCGTCACACCGACACGTCGAACATGCATCCCGCCCTGCTTCCGCTGTTTGCGCCACAGGTGCAGGGCTTCCTGATCTCCATGCTCTCGACGGATCCCGTCGACGTACTGCGCAAGGCGCGCGTGAAGACCCTCATTGTCCAGGGCACGAGCGACCTGCAGGTCAATGAGGACGACGCCCGGCTTCTCGACAAAGCGCCGCGCACCCGGATGGAGATCATCAGCGGCATGAACCACGTACTCAAGCGCTCGCCTGTGGATCGGGCCGCAAACCTTGCGACCTACTCGAATCCCGATCTCCCGCTTCATCCAAGGGTGATTCGCGAGATCGAGGACTTCATAAAAGACGATTGAACGCCGCGAAAAAGACACGGCGCGAAGCAAGGCACAGACTGCAGCTTGCCGGAGACATGCGTGTCCGTAATCGACGTCCTGCTTCTGTGCGCAGTCCTCATCGTTGCGCTCTGGTGGATCGCCTTTCCGGGCAGGGCCCGTGACGCGTTGCGACTTGCCCCGCTTGCATTGCTTGTTCTTGCCGCCCTGCAGATCACCCTTGAAGGCTTCTACTGGCAGTTCTTTCCCGTCTACGTCCTTATCGGCGTGTTCGATCTTCTCTCGATCTTCAGCCGCGGCGCGCCGGCCGGTGTGCTGGCGACGTCGGGCCGTATCGGTCTCCTGGTCCTGATGCTGGCCGCGGTCGGACCGTTTCTGCTCATGCTGCCAGCGCCAGCGCTGCCTCGCCCGAGCGGCCCCTATGCTGTTGGAACCGAAATTTTCCGTTGGGTCGATGCCGCCCGCGAAGAAACGGCAACCCCCGATCCCGCCGACAAGCGCAATGTCGTCGTCCAGGCCTGGTATCCGGCTGCCCCGGGCGCGCGCGGCCGGCACTCCATCTATATGGACGGCCTCGACCAGCTGCCGGACATGATCTCGCTGCTGCCGGGATTCCTGTTGCGCAGCTATTATCGAATCGACACGCATGCAGTGGAACGTGCGCCTGTCGCGCAGGATCGCCCGCAATGGCCGGTCGTGCTGTTCTCACCTGGCTATGGCGCACCTCGCGCCTTCTACACCAGCCTTCTCGCGGATCTCGCCAGCCGCGGTTACGTCGTGCTGGCGCTCGACCATCCTTACGAGTCCGCCGTTACGCAGCTTGCAGATGGTCGCGTGGTTGCCGACGCACAGCTCTATCCTGGCGAGGCCGAGGGTCAGGCGTGGATGGTCCGGCAGCTCGACATCCGTGTCGCAGACGAGCAGTTCGCGCTCGACCAGCTTGTCAGACCCGGCGCGTTTGGAGGTCTGTCCGGCCATCTCGATCCGCAGCACATCGCCGCCATCGGCCATTCCTTCGGCGGGGCGACAGCGGTCGCAATCATGGCGCGCGATCCGCGCGTCAAGGGCGCCGCCAATGTCGACGGCGCCCTTTATGGCCCGGTGATCCAGGCGTCTCTCCCGCATCCCTTCCTGCTGATCCAGAGCGACAGCGCCGAAGGTGACCATGGCGAGGAGGCCTTCGTCTCGGCCCACAAGCGCATCTTCAGAAATCTCGCCGCCGAGGGCTGGCACTATGAGATCGCACGCGCAAACCATTTCAGCTTCACCGACGCCGAGCTTTTCTTCGCCCTTCCCGCCCGGCTTGCGCTCCCGCTTGTGCTCGGCGGCGAGCGCGGCGCCATCGAAACGCATCGCCTGACAGCGGACCTCCTCGACGCCTTTCTTGCTGAACCGCTGGGCCGGCCGCCCGCAAGCATCGAAGCGACTGCGGCGAAGTATAAAGGCCTCGCCAGCCACGCCACAAAATAAGACCGCCGGGCTCGTCACCCGGCGGCTCATTCATCCCCCGCGCCGTGATCAGTAGCGCTGATACGTGCCCTTGATCAGCGAATAGCCGACGCTCGGCTTCGACCAGTCGCAGACGCCGTCCTTGAAGATCTTCTTCAGCCGGGACTGCTGGGCCGCTGTGAACTTCACTTTGTAGTCGGACATGTCGACCGGCTTGAGCTGGCACTTCATCGTGTCGTTTTCGGGCGGTGCGCCCGCAGCGAGACGCGGCTCGAGGTGGACTGGATAGGTCTTGTTCCAGCTCGTCGACGGATCCCAGCTTGCCTTCTCGTTCACGCGCTTGCCCTCAGGCGTCCAGTAGGCGTCCGTCGCATCGGCCGGCTTGTACTTGACGACCTTGGCCGGCGTCAGCGGCGCAGGATCGGCCGCCATCGCATCGAGCCATTGCGTCATCGTGGTCAGCGCGATCGGCGCAAGGCTCACAGTCGCAGGCTGTCCGCGGCCCGGCGAACGGTCGGCAACCCAGATCGCCTGGTTGGCCGACGATCCCGTCGCCTTTTCGAGACGCGCACGGATGGTGAGGTCGCGATGGCGGTCGTGAATGTCGCCCGGATCCATGGTGTCGTTGTAGGTGCGGTAGTGGAGGATAGGCACGAGGTCGAGGTTCTTGAACGTGTTGAACGATCCCGACGCATAGATGGCGCTCAGCGCCGCTGGATCGCCGACCGACCGCGTCTTGATGAAGCCGCCGTCGATGTCGTTGCCCCCGATCTTCTCGTTGAGGGTGAGGAACTCGTTGACGCTGATGGCGCCGTCATTGAGCGCCTTGAGTCCGTACTGCACGCCGACATTGTCCTGCGGCTTGCGGGCAAAGCCTGTCTTCGGATCGCGGCCATAGATGTTGACGCGCATGTCGGTGACCGTGCAGCGCGCGCCTTTCGGGTTCTTCTTGGGATCGTAAAGCAGGCTTGCATCGTTGAGCGCGCAGCCGCGCGCGTTGGTCGCTGTCATGGTCGGCACGAAGGAGCGCTCCCACGAACCGCACGTGCCGGGGCTGTAGCCCATCACCGCGTTCTGCTTCTCGGCGCTGAATTTCTTGCCGTCGGCCGTGCGCCAGAAATTCTGCAGCAATCCGCAATCGGCCGTATTCATGGAGCTGTCCGGATAGCTCAGCGACGGCTGCAGCCCGTCGAGCAGGCCCGGATACATCTGCGCGATCACCAGCTGCTGGATCGAGCCGCCCGAACCGCCGGTGCCGACTGTCCACTTCGGCACTCCATAGTTCTCGATGACATGCTCCTTGAGCATCATCAGCGTCTCGCCCTGCAGCACCTGGTTGCAGTGCTGGCCGTTCACCAGCTCGGTCGAGTTCACATAGATGAAGCCGCGCGCGAGATAGAGGTCCGATAGGATCGAGGTGACCTGGTTGGTCCCCTGGTTGTACTGTGTTCCGCAGCCGCCGCCGAAGGTGAAGCCAAGACGGCTGTTCCATCCCTCGGTGGGAGCAAATCCATCGGTCGACGGATCGTCGAGCACGGCGATGCGGTAGATCGAACGATTGATGACGCCGCTCTCGACGCGGACGATGTAGGGAACCGTCTTGCCGTCGATGGTTGTCGTCGTTGCGATGTCGGAGGGACGCGGACCTTTCGGATTGGCGAGCGGCTTGAACTGGCTCGCCTGCCCCGGCCCTTCGCTGCCGGACGCCGGCGCGGTCGACTTGTAGAACCAGTCATAGCGCGTCGGCGCCGAGCAGTTGGCGTCGGTCGGATCGCCAAGCCCCGACTCCTTCGTGCGGCACTCGTACGGCTTCATGTGCGGGCCGGAGAGGATCGGCCCGGTGATCGGATAGTTCACCAGCGGCTGGCTCACCGTGTAGCCCGTCGGCCCCGTCACCTGTAGCCAGTTGCCGCCATTGTCGAGCCCGGTCACGAGCCCGCGCAGCGTATTGCTCGGCTGGTCGAACTTCAGCGGCGTGACGAGGTCGCGTCCATTGAGCGACAGCCGGAGTTCGCTCGCCTTGGCTCCTTCGCTCGCCTTCACCTCGACCAACGCATTGCCGCCCGAGACGAGATCGAAGCGCGAGGACAGCACCTTCACGTCGATCTTGCCCTGCACGGGCTTCGCCGCCGGCGCTATAGGAGAAGCTGACTGCGCCATCGCCGGCGCCGAGATCGCAATCGCAAGAGCCACGCAGCTCGCGGCTGCGCGAACTTTCATGAACATGTCATTCCTCCCACCGGAACTGTTTGTCCGTTGGGCGGGAACTTACGAGGGGTCGGACGGAATGTCAGGCACAATTCGGTGATTGTGCGCCGCGTCAGGAAGGTCGGCCTGCAACACTAGTTGGCGACGTCCCCGGGATCGGCCTTGGCCGAGAAGCGGAAGACCGGCTGGTCGTCGGAATCGGAAGCGGCCACAACCATCTGCGCCGCCTGCCCCACTTCCTTGTCGAACACGCCGGTTTCGAGCGCGTACCAGACCACGGCCATGAGGCCGACGAAAAACGTCATCAGGATCGAGGCCTGCTGCATCGTTCGCATGGTCCGCCCTCCTGTGCAGTCCTTCCCGGAAACGGGGGAATGGGCGCCGCCACAGGCGATGCCCAGTGTGCGTTAGGCTTACCAACCCGTGGTGAATGCCTGGTTCAGCCAATCGGTAAAGTTTCACCGGTCGGCCGTTTCCACTGCAGTTCCTGCCGCCTTTTTCCTGATGCGCGGCCCTGAAATGCCCCCGGACGCCAGGTTGAGGTGAATGGCTAGGCGGACCCGTGAATCCCCATTAGTCACAAGCGCAAAGGACGGGGTTGGCATGCGCAGGCTTCGCGGCTCGGATCGCGACGGGGGCTATGGCTGGATCTCGATCGGCCTGCACTGGCTGACCGCCGCCGCCATTCTCGCGCTGCTGTTTGCCGGAGACTCCATCGGCGTCGTCGGCGCTGAAGCCCGCACCTTCCACACCACACTTGGCACATGCGCCTGGCTTCTGCTCGCCGCGCGCATCGCCTGGCGTCTGGTCGAAGGCCATCCTCCGCGCGCGCCTGAACAGGACAAGCTCTCGTTCCATGCAGGCATGGCGGTGCACTACGTGCTTCTCGCCGCCATCGCCCTGATGCTGGTTTCAGGCCCGCTCGCAGGCTGGGCCAGCGGCGGCGGCATCGATGTTTTCGGCCTGCATGTCGCAGGCGCCCGGCCCGCCCTGCCCGATCTCTACGCCGCCGCGCGCATGCTCCACATCGCCGGGGCGGTGGCGCTGGCTGTCGGCACGCTGCTGCACGTCGCCGGCGTGCTGAAGCACATGTTCGTCGACAGGGACCACACGCTCGATCGCATCATGGTCCCGCCAGCCCGGCGCAGCTAAAACACTTGCCCTTTCAGGCCCTGCTCGCGATAGATGCCTGTGTCACCGGGAAGGCCCTGTTTCGTTGAAGAATCCAAAGGTCACCCTCAGCGACGTCGCCGCGCGCGCCGGCATGTCCGCGGCCACCGCATCCCGCGCCCTCCGCGGCCTCAAGGTCCACAGGAAATACCAGGGCAAGGCCGAGGCCGCCGCCGCCGAGCTCGGCTACGTCCTCAACGAATCCGCTCGATCCCTGCGCAGCGTGCGCACCATGACCGTCGGCATGGTCTATCACGACCTCACCAGCATGCTCGGCATGGAGCTCCTGAAGGCCATGGCCTCGGGCCTGGAAGAAGTCGGCTACAGCCTTTTCGTCTCGACCGCACAAGGCAAAAACGATCTGTTCGACAAGCTCGTGCACCGCTTTCTGCAACGCCGCGTCGACGCGCTGGTCTGCGTCCACGGCAATGGCGACGGCGCGTCGCTCGAAGGCTATGCCGCAGCCGGCATTCCCGTGATGGCGCTGATCACCAAATCAGGCGGCTACAGCAGGCTGCCCATGGTTTCGCCTTCGACGGCCGACGCCTCCGCCGAATGCGTCACGCGCCTGAAGGCGCTCGGCCACAAGCTCGTCGCCGTCGTCACACCGGATCGCCACATCGGCCCGGTCGAAACCTTCGCCGCCGTCGCAAAGGACAAGCGCCTCAAACTGCATCGCCAAGGCTTCAAGGATGACTTCGACGCCCGCGCCACGCTCAAGGCGCTCATGGCCATGGACCCGCGCCCCACCGCCATCGTCGCGCTCCAGGGCGAAGCAGCGAAACTCGTCGACGCCGCCGCATCGCTGAAGATCAAGATTCCAGCCGATCTCTCGGTCATCGCCATTCGCGACCGCAGCGCCACGTCCCCGGCAGTCTCGGCCGCCTTCTCGACCATACACATCGATCCGCGCCCCATGGGCGAACTCGCAGCAAGCCT
>DATBNA010000465.1:0-2178 GCA_036554545.1 Hyphomonadaceae bacterium | reverse complement strand
GACGGGATCGGGCCGGCGAGCGGGCACCGCAGGCAATTTCGAAAAGTGGCCGCAATACGTGGACCGGGCCGTGGCGCAGATTGCGCTGGAACAGATGGGCGCGATGGAATGGGCCGATGTCGACGGCAAGTGGCAGGCGACCGGACGGCCTGCGCCGGAGAACTGGGTGCCGACGCCGGCGACGCAGGAAGCTTCGCGCAGAATGGTGCTGGCGACGACAGCCGGGCTCGATCCGAAATTCTCGCGCGTCGGCCTGGTCGAGAGCGGACAGGCGCCGGGCGAGGGCGGCGGGTTGCGATCGCGCGGCATTCCGGGCGTCGGCCTGATGGGATCGCCGCATTATTTCTTCCGCTGCGATCCGAGGGGCGTTCTGGACAAGCTTTCACCCGACGTCATGCACAACCAGGTGGAAATCACCACACGATTGCTGGCGTTGATGGACAGGCTTTCTCCTGCTCAGATGAAAGGCGAAGCGCCGATCAGCGAGGCTGAACTCGGACGCGCCTGAGGAGGCATCCCGTGCTTGTCGTTCACCATCTCAATGAGTCGCGTTCGCAGCGCGTGCTGTGGCTGCTGGAAGAACTGGGCATTCCTTACGAGCTGAAGAAGTATGGCCGCGATCCGCAGACGCGGCTGGCGCCGCCGGAACTGAAGGCTGTGCATCCGCTGGGCAAGTCGCCGGTGATCACAGACAACGGGCGGGCGGTGCACGAGACCGGCGCCATCATCGATTATGTCATCCGGCATCACGGCGGCGGGCGATTGCAGCCGGATCCGAAGTCTGCCGACTACGATATCTACCAGCAGTGGCTGCACTATGCCGAAGGCTCGGCAATGCTGCCGCACATGCTGTTCATGTATGTCGGGAGACTCAAGGAAGCGGGGGCGCCGCTGCATCCGCGCATCGAGAGCGAGATCGCCAACCATGATGGCTATGTCGATGGCTATCTCAAAGGGCGCGAGTTCTTTGTCGGAAACGGCCTCACAGGCGCGGACATCGCGATGAGCTTTGTCGGCGAGGTTTCGAGGGTGCAGCAGAAGCTGCAGGCCTATCCGAACTTCAACGCCTGGCTCGACAGGATGCATGCACGTCCCGCGTGGAAGCGGGCGCTGGAGAAGGGCGGGGAGTACGCGCTCGGACGTTGAGCCGTCGTTGGGCGCCTCAGGGTTGCTCCTTCCTGATCTGCGCCACACCGCGGATGACGGACTTGATGCCATCGGGATCGGCGGAGAGCGCGCCGCGACAGGCGCGTATCGTCAGGTCGGGACCGACGAGGAAATAGGCGGGCAGCACGGCGATATCGAAGGCGTCACCCGTGTCGATAAGTGTGGGCCAGGGGTCGCCGCCATTGTTCGCGAACCATCTGGCGACATCAGTCTCGGCCCCATCGAGCTTCAGGTAGATGGTGAGCAGGTCGAGATCAGGGTCCTGATCGACAGCTGAATTGAGGGCGCGGAGGTAGCGCGCGTCCTCCTCGATGCCGGCGAGCGTGGCGTTCCAGAAGCCCAGGATCGTCCAGCGTCCGCGGAGATCTGCGAGCGAGAGCCTTCCGCCGCCAACTTTCTGCAGGTCGAAGTCCGGAGGGGTGAGGAGATCGCAGACGGCCTCATGCGCCTGCCAGCCTTCAACGCTGCCTCGCTGCGGCGAGGAAGTCTCGATGGCCGCGGGCGCGAGAGGAACGGGCGCCGGCGCCACCGTGTCGGCCGATTCCTTCTGGCAGGCGACGAGCGCAACGGCGGCAATCAGGATTGAAAGGCGCATGTCATTTCCCCGCTGCGCGCAAGGCTCGATCCGGATTCAGGCGCGAAGATGGCCGGAGCTGCAGGCGCCGCAGATGGCGCACGACCGGAGATCCCTCAGCGCGTCTGGCGCGCGCAATGGCGAGGGCCTAGGCTTCACAGGGAGAGGAACAGCTCATGGGCAAGCGGTTTGCGATAGTTGGCGGCATCGTCGTGGCGGTGCTGGCAGTCGCGGTGCTGGCGGGCTTTCTTTACATGCGGACCTATTTCTCTGCGCCGTCGGCGACAGGCGTGGCTTCCGTCGTGGGCGAAGTGCAGGCCAGGCGCGTGCTCGGCGTGTTTGCGCATCCGGACGACGAGCAGCTGGTGACGGGATTCTTCTCTGCGGCGAAGAAGGACGGCGCGTTCACCTCGCTGGTGACGGGCACGAAGGGCGAG
>DATBNA010000459.1:0-2895 GCA_036554545.1 Hyphomonadaceae bacterium | reverse complement strand
GGTATGGCGTGGGGCGCTCGTCCGCGCCGCACCCTGCGCGGCAGGTTTAGGCTGGCCGGGGAGGTCGCCGCTGGCGGCCTCCCCTCGCCGCGTTTCTGGTTTTCGTGCGATAGTGAGCAACGGAGACACGCCCATGACATCGCTGACGCCGTTTCACATCGCCTTTCCGGTCAACGACCTGCAGGCGGCGCGGCATTTCTACGGAAGCGTGCTGGGTTGTCCCGAAGGGCGCAGCTCCGACACCTGGATCGATTTCGATCTCTTTGGCCATCAGATAGTGGCGCACCTGAAGCCCGGTCATCGGGGTGCGGATGCTCACCACAATCCCGTCGACGGGCATGACGTTCCAGTGCCGCATTTCGGCGTGGTCCTGCGCATGGAGGATTTCGAACCGCTGGCCGCGCGAGTGAAGGCGGCCGGGGTGAAATTCGTGATCGAGCCCTATGTGCGCTTCAGGGGCGAGGTCGGCGAACAGGCGACGATGTTCTTCCTCGACCCTGCCGGCAACGCGCTGGAGTTCAAGGCCTTCAAGGACATGAGCAAGCTGTTCGCGACCTAGAGGGACTTATTCGGCGGCCTCCGGCCTCTTCTCTGACTTGCCGTTGCTCTCCGTCTTCAACGGTTCGAACGGACGCTCAGGATCATTGGGCAGGATGTTCTCGACATATGCGCGGAGATGATCGCTGACCGCCTGCGCATCGCCCTGCAGGTGCTCCCAGGGGATCGGCTTGCCGAAGGTGAGGTTGAATTTGTCGCCCTGCTTGTTGAGCAGTTCGTGGAACAGCGTGATGTCGCGCAGCTCCTTGTTGATGTCGCACAGCCGGTAATAGAGCCAGGAGTTGCGCGCCTCGATGTGGAGCGGCGTGACCGGCGCCTTGTTCTTGCGCGCCAGCGAGACGGCGGTCTGGTGCCAGGGTTTGTCGACGAGGCGGCCCTCCTGCCAGTGCGCGAGGGCGCCGGAGGGAAAGACAACCAGCATGCGTTCGCCGGCGAAGGTGGCGCTGGCGCGCCGCAGCGTTTCGCGTGTCTTGGCGACGGTGCGCTTGTCGTGAACCCACTCGACGGGGATGATCACATCGGCGAAGCGGATGTTGACGCGGCAGGCGTCGGCGTTCGCCATGATCTCGATATCCTGGCGGACCTGATTGAGCGCGGCCAGCGCGATCGAGCCATCAGCGAGCCCGGTCGGGTGATTCGAGATGACAACGGAACGGCCGGCGCCGGGAACATTCTCCAGCCCTCGAGTGCTGACGGACAGGTCAAGCGCCTTGTCGAGATAGGCAAAGCACTCGGCGCCGGATTTGAGCTGCCTGATCTCGTCGGCCCAGCGGCGCGCCTTGCGGTAGCCAAGCATCTGGTAAAGCGCCGGGCGGACGGCCGGCCACGTCCAGTGCTTCACAAAGGACGGGCAGCGCTCCTCGATCAGGATGTCGACGATATGGGCGTCGCTCCGTTCCGGGTCGATGAAGGCGGCAAGGCGAGGATCGGCAGTAATGTCAGTCTGGTCGGCCATTCGGCTCGTCTCTATCCCTTGATACCGTGCGGTCTCTTTCTGGCCGTTAACCATTCGTAACCGATACCGAGCGAAAACTCGCTTGTAGAGTCTCGCAGTTGCAGAAACGTATCGGCGTGCGTTGGCTCCCGCAATCGGGACTACGCGTCGGGGAAATGCATGAAGGTTCTGTGGGTCGAGGACCATCCTCGCGCGGGCGAACTGCTCGCGGCGGCTGCGGCGGCGGCCTCCCGCAAGCGTTATGGCATCGATCTGGTGATCGCGACCTCGCTGCTGGACGCCGAACGCAAGCTGCGGCTTGAGCGCTTCGACCTGGTGGTCATCGACCTCATGCTGCCTGACTCAGCGGACGAGGACATCACCGTCACCCGCATCGCCAACATGGGCCGCTTTCGCGTCGCTGTGGTGTCGGCAAGCGACAAGCGCCAGCAGATCGTCGAGACGCTGCTGCGTGCAGGCGTCGACTGCTGCCCGCAGGCCGTGGGCAAGGAAGACCTTCCGCTGGGCGACTTCGTGCGCCGGCCGGAACTGTTCCGCGATTTCGTCTTCGGCCTGATGCCGCCGAAGGCGGCCTGACGCTCCCCCGCCTTCATTGCGTCTGGCGTGCAGCCACGATCACAGGCGCCGTCGTGCTGGCGTCAGCGGAAGGCGCCTTCGGAGCGCAACCGAACATTACCGCAGCAAAGGCGATCAGCGCCGCCCGGAGCGCCAAGCCTGAAAGTCCGTTACGTTCGATAGCCGTCATGACACATCCTCCTTCCTGTTTCCGGCAGGCTTCCCTGCCTCATGGTCCCAGGACGGATGAGGCATCGGCAGACCGACAGGGCGCCTCGAAAAAAAGTTCGCCGAACGCCCGCGACGCCAAACCGCTTTCCAATCAACAGCGAACCCGGCTAAGCGCGGGGCCGATGAGCCGGGTGAAACAGCTTTACCGCGCGCGCCTTGCGGCCGCTGTGCTCCTGCCCGACCCGGCGCAGGCCGAGGCTGTCGAGCGGCTTGATACGCTGGCGCGCGCGCTTGCGAAGAGCCGCGGATGGCTTGGCGGCGGGACACCGCCCAAGGGCGTCTATCTGTGGGGCGGCGTCGGGCGCGGCAAATCCATGCTGATGGACCTGTTCTTCGAGGCGGCGCCGGTGAAGGAAAGACGGCGCGTCCACTTCCATGACTTCATGCTGGAGACGCACGCCTTCATCTTCGAATGGCGCAAGCTGTCGGCGGCGGAGAAGCGAAAGCACCCGGCCTACGTGCGTGAGGCAGGCGATGATCCCATTGCTCCGGCGGCCAAGCACATTGCCGACGTGGTCTCGCTTCTCTGCTTCGACGAATTCCATGTGAACCAGATTGCCGACGCGATGATACTCGGGCGGCTGTTCGAGCAGCTT
>DATBNA010000401.1:0-4182 GCA_036554545.1 Hyphomonadaceae bacterium | reverse complement strand
GTACAGCGCGACACCCGCCGGCGCCCAGAGGAAAAACACCATGAACATCACCGGCATGAACATCATCAGCTTCTGCTGCGCCGGATCGACGCCGGTTTGCGGCGTGAGGCGCGTCTGCCAGACCTGAGTGATGCCCATCAGCACGGGCGTGACGTAGTACGGATCGTAGCGGGAGAGATCGTGTATCCAGCCGATGAACGGCGCGCCGCGCAATTCGATAGAGGTCGAGAGCAGCGAGTAGAACGCGAGCAGCACGGGCAGGGTGAGAAGCATCGGCACGCAGCCGCTCGCCGGGTTCACGCCCCGCTCGCGATAGAGCGCCATCAGCTCCTGGTTCATCTTCTGCTTCGCGGGGTCGGTCGACTTGAGGTTCTTGTACCGGTCTTGAATCGCTTTCGCTTCCGGCTGAATCTCCTGCATCCGCCGCATCGAGACGACGCTCTTGTGGCGCAGGGGAAACATCGCGGCGTTGATGAGAATCGTCAGCACGATGATCGACCAGCCGTAGTTCCCGACGAACCCATTCACCCAATCGAGCGCGCGGAGCAGCGGCACCACCAGCACCGCGAACATCCCGAAGTTGATGGCGCGAACGAGGCTCCGATCGACTGCGGCGAGCTCGTCGAAGTCTTTCGGGCCGATGTAAAAGCGCAGCGCTTCGCCCTGTGTGCCCGGCTGAAGAACGAAGTTCATCAACTGCCGGCCTTCTTCCGACCCGGGAGGCGGAGGTCCGGTCACGGGGTGGAAGCTGATCGTCGACGCTCCCGGGTAGAGCGCGGCGGCCATGAAGTAGTGGTCTTCGATGCCGGCGAATTGAAAGTCGCCCTGGCGGGACGGCTGCTCGGCAACCGCGGCGGTCGGGATTCGCTCTTCCTCGTTCGCGACGGACACGATCCCTTCAGGCTGGAGCGTGTAGCTGCCAAAACCGCCCGCGGCCGAGGGTTCACGGCCGAGGCCGGGACCCCATTCGATTCCCGGCGCGAGGGCCTGATCACCCTGGCGGACGTCAGCGCGGAATCCCAGCACGTACGACGACGGCGCCAACTGGAATTCCTTGACGGCAAGCAGGCCGGCGCTGTCCCGGTATTCGAAGGCGATCTGCGCTGGGCCCGAGATCACTCCTTCCGCCGGTGGTGCCCCGCGGACTGTGTATAGCGCCTGGTTGAGCGTCTTCGTCAGCGCCGCGTCGTCGAGGCGCAAGGAGAAAGGAAGCGTCCCGCCGGCAACAGCGTCGTCCACGACGAGCTCGAGCGGCTCGCCCTCGGAATTGTGATGATGTTTGAATCGCCAACTCTTGAGTCGGGCGCCGCGGTTCGTGAAGGTCGCAATGACCTCATTGGTTTCGACGCGGATCTCACGCTCGGCCGAATCGGCCACCACCGGACTCGACGCGGGCTCGGCAGGCGGCGAAGGCGCCGGCGTCTCGGGTTTCGGAGCCACCGCAGCATCCCGGACGGCGACAGACGAAGGCGCCGAGCCCGCGACATCGGCCGGTTCCGGCGGAGGCATCACGAGCGCCTGCCACAGGTAGAGCGTGAGAAACGCGAGGAAAATCGCGAGAAGAACGCGCCGTTCCATGAAAACCTAGGGCTTCGATGCCGGGACCGGATCGCAGCCCGCAGATCCGAACGGATGGCATTTCGCCAGGCGCCGCATCGCCAGCCAGCCGCCCCGCAGCGCACCGTGACGCTCGATCGCCTCTCGCGCGTAGTCCGCGCAGGAGGGAAGGAACCGGCATGAGCCCGCAAAATACGGAGAAATAAGCAGCTTATACGCTCTTAGCAGCGCCAGAGCCAGCGCGGCTGCGACGGACGGTGCGTTCGAGGGTGTTTCGGTAATCGGTTTCAAGGGCGGTCAGGCTGGTCTCGAGGAGCTCGCGCTTCGGGATGACCACGACGTCGAAGCCGGGAGCTACCTTGTTTCGCCGAAAAACCTCTCGAATCAGTCGTTTAGCTCTATTTCTTTCGACCGCGCCACCCAGCTTCTTCGTCGCGGCTATTCCGAGGCGACCGATCGGGAGCTGGTTGGCGAGGACGAAGACCGTGCTGTAGCGGCCGTGCACTCGCACGCCCTTCTGGTATATCTCCTGAAACTCCGCACGCCGCTTGATTCGCTCATTGGATCGGAATGAAGCCAATGTCTATCTGGTGCTTACGGTCAGCCGTTTGCGCCCCTTCGCACGACGCCGCTTGAGCACCAGGCGGCCGTTTTTCGTGCTCATCCGCACCAGAAAGCCATGCGTTTTCCGGCGACGCCTGGCATTCGGCTGGAACGTCCTCTTCCCCTTCATATCTCCTCGCTTGGAAACGAACCGTCAATGTTAGCGTCCGCGTTCTGAAGGTGTCAATGCACTGTGGTTTGTGCTACAGTCGCGTCCCTTCACGGGCGGAAAACACCCCTTCAGGGCTCATATGGCTTTGGTCTCTCCCCAAAGTTTTCCACACCTGTGGAAAAAACTGTGGAAATTCGCCGGATTCTGAACCGGGCGAAGCTTTATCGAAGGACGACACGCGAGTGAAATGAACCTCTGGGACGAGATACTTTCCCGTGTCGAGACGAAGGTCAATCGACACAGCTTCTACACCTGGTTCAAGCCGACCAGTTTCGTCGGCGAGGACGCCGCGGCCATCACGGTTCGCGTTCCAAACGGGCTGTTCAAGGACTGGCTGACGAAACACTACTCGGGCGTCATCAGCGAGGCGCTCGGCGAGGTTCGGAAAGGCAGCCTGGCAGTGAATTTCGTCGCCGATCAGCAGACCGACGCCGCGGCGATCTCGCTGAGCGCCGATGAAGCGGCGGCGCTGGATCGCGGCCCGGTGATCACGACACCGGGACCCGCCGGCCTCAACCCGCGCTACACCTTCGACACGTTCATCGTCGGACCGTCGAACCAGTTCGCGCACGCGGCCTCGAGAGCGGTGGCTGAAGCGCCATCACGCTCGTACAACCCCTTGTACATCTACGGCGGCGTGGGACTGGGCAAGACACACCTCATGCATGCGATCGGTCAGTACGTCCTGAAGCACGATCGCAACATGAAGCTGACCTACATTTCGTCCGAGCGTTTCATGAACGAGATGATCAACGCGGTCCGGTACGATCGCGTGATCGACTTCCGGGAGCGATATCGGACTGTCGACATCCTGCTCGTCGACGACATCCAGTTCCTGGCCGGCAAGGAAGGAACCCAGACCGAGTTCTTTCACACGTTCAATGCGCTCTACGATTCCCAGAAGCAGATCGTCCTGAGCAGCGACTGTCCCCCCCATGAGATTCCTGCACTCGAAGAACGCCTGCGATCGCGCTTCGAGTGGGGCCTGATCGCAGACATCCAGTCGCCCGATCTCGAGACAAAAACGGCCATCTTGAAGAAGAAGGCCGAAGCCGAGGCCGTGCCGCTGCCCGACGACGTCGCGATCTTCATTGCGGGTCGCATCAAGTCGAACGTGCGCGAGCTCGAAGGTTCGTTGATTCGCCTGGTGGCGTATGCGTCGCTGACGGGACAGGAAATCTCGCTGCCGCTTGCGCACGAGGTGCTGAAGAACATCCTCGACCACGAGGTGAAGGCGGTCACGATCGAGATCATCCAGAAATTCGTCGCCGACTACTACAACCTCAAGCTGGTCGAGCTCAAGTCGCGGAACAATTCGAAGTCGGTCGCCATGCCGCGACAGGTCGCCATGTATCTCTGCAAGTCGTTGACTCACGCCTCGCTGCCGGAGATCGGCCGGAGCTTCGGCGGCAAGCATCACTCGACGGTCATTCATTCCATCCGGAAGGTCGAGGACCTGCGGAAACGGGATCCGGAATTCAACCGCGTGATCGGCAACTTTCTGGAAGGTTTTCGGTAAAGAGAAGGCGAGCTCGTCTTTTTCCACAGGCCCGCCTGTTGAGCCCTGCGGATGGATTGTGCGCCCCTGCCGAGGCGGCGGATCGGACGATGGGAGCCGCTCGTCGGACCACGATTTTTGCACAAGGTAAATTGCTCAAAAAAAAGGATTAATAGCCACAGCACTCTTTTCAACACCCCCTCTGTTCTTATATAATTTGTCATTCTCGGATCTCTCCTGTCCTGAGGGGATCGCGGGTTATCGCAACCCCCGCCGTTTTCGAGGTCAGCACAGCCATGGAACTTGTCGTCCGTAAGAACGACCTTCTGCGAGAACTGCAACTTTTCCAGGG
>DATBNA010000286.1:0-3732 GCA_036554545.1 Hyphomonadaceae bacterium | reverse complement strand
GACGAACATTGAACGCCTCCACGATTGATCTGGTTTTTCGATCGCGCCTGATCCGAGAACCGGTCCGCCGGCGCACGCGGCCCGACATAAAGAAGCGGCGGACTTTCGCCCGCCGCTTCCTCATTCAGTTTGTCGTCTGTCTACTCGGCCGCGGGCAGAGCCGGCGCCGGAGCAACGACTTTGCGCTGTTCCTTGAGGCGAGCGTCGCGGTCGTGGGCGAGCTTGCGGTATTTTCGCAGCGCGCCGCCCGTGCCCGCCGGGATGAGACGGCCGACGATGACGTTCTCCTTGAGGCCTTCGAGCGGATCCATCTTGCCCTGGATCGCCGCTTCCGTGAGGACGCGGGTAGTCTCCTGGAAAGAGGCCGCAGAGAAGAAGGACCGTGTCTGCAGCGAGGCCTTCGTGATGCCGAGCAGGACGCGCATGCCTTTGGCGGGCTCGCGGCCAGCCTTGACGGCGGCGGCGTTGGCTTCCTCGAAGTCAAGCGCATCGACAGCTTCGCCGGCGAGTAGCGTGGTCGAGCCGCCGTCCGAGATCTCCACTTTCTGGAGCATCTGGCGGACGATGACTTCGATGTGCTTGTCGTCGATCGGCACGCCCTGCAGGCGGTAGACCTTCTGGATCTCGTTCACGAGATAGTCGGCCAGCGCCTCGACGCCGAGAATGGTGAGAATGTCCTGCGGCGCGGGATTGCCCTCGAGCAGGTATTCGCCCTTTTTCAGCAGATCGCCTTCCTGCACCATGAGGTGCTTGGTCTTCGGCACCAGATACTCGATCGGTTCGGCGCTTTCGTCCTCGGGCACAAGGCGGACCCGCCGCTTGTTCTTGTAGTCACGGCCGAATTCGACCTTGCCGGTGATCTCCGCGATGATCGCGTGATCCTTCGGCCGGCGGGCTTCGAACAGTTCCGCCACACGCGGCAGACCGCCGGTGATGTCGCGGGTGGTGGCGCCGCCGGTCTGGACGCGCGCCAGCGTGTCGCCCGGACGGACATCGTCGCCTTCCGCCACCGAGAGGATTGCGTCCACTGGCAGGAAGTAACGCGCCTGGGCGCCGCCCGGATGCTTGATCGGGTTGCCGTTGTCGTCGGTGAGCACAACGCAGGGCTTGAGTTCCTGCTTCTTCGATCCGGTGCGGGCGTCGATCACCACCTTGTTGGCGATGCCGGTCGCTTCGTCCGTTTCGTCGCGCGTGGTAACGCCTTCGATCAGGTCCTCGTACTTCACCTTGCCGGCGAGGTCGGTGATGATCGGCGTCGCGAACGGATCCCAGTCCGCTACGCGCTCGCCGCGCTTCACCTTGTCGCCATCGCCGTAACGCAGGCGCGCGCCGTAGACCGGCTTGAACGTCTGCCGGATGCGGCCTTCGGCGTCGATGAGCTTGACCTCCATCGAGCGGCCGGTGACCACAAGCGTGCCGTCGTCGCGCTTCACCGTGGCGGCGTTCTCGAACCGGATTTCCGAATCGAAGGCCGCTTCGAGCGAGCTTTCCGTCGTAACCTGAGCGGCGCCGCCGATGTGGAATGTACGCATGGTCAGCTGCGTTCCCGGTTCGCCGATGGACTGCGCGGCGATGACGCCGACAGCCTCGCCGACGTTGACGCGCGAGCCGCGGGCAAGGTCGCGGCCATAGCAGGACGCGCACACGCCATTGCGGGTTTCGCAGGTCAGCACCGAGCGCACGAGGATGCGGTCGACGCCGGCCTTGTCGATCTGCGAGGCGATGTCCTCGTCGAGATAGGTGTTGGCCGGCGCGATGATCGCGCCCGTGTTCGGATGACGGATGTCTTCCGCCGTCGTACGGCCGAGTGTGCGGTCAGCGAGCGAGACGACGACGTCCGCGCCTTCCATGACCGCCGCGAGCGTGATGCCCTTGTCGGTCCCGCAATCCTCTTCCGTGATGATGCAGTCCTGGGCGACGTCGACCAGGCGGCGGGTGAGGTAACCCGAGTTCGCCGTCTTGAGCGCTGTGTCGGCCAAGCCCTTACGCGCGCCGTGCGTCGAGTTGAAGTACTCGAGAACGGTGAGACCTTCCTTGAAGTTCGACACGATCGGCGTCTCGATGATCTCGCCCGACGGCTTGGCCATAAGGCCGCGCATGCCGGCGAGCTGCTTCATCTGGTTCTTCGAGCCGCGAGCGCCCGAGTGCGCCATCATGAACACCGAGTTGAGTTCGCCGGTCGTCGAGCCGGCGGCGTCCATCATGGCGTCGGCGACCTTGTCCGTGCATGCGGACCAGGCGTCGACCACCTTGTTGAACTTTTCGCCGCGCGTGATGAGCCCGTCGGCGTATTGCCGCTCGTACTCGTTCACCAGCTTGCGCGTGTCGGCGACGAATTTATCCTTCGACTTCGGAATGACCATGTCGTCCTTGCCGAACGAAATGCCGGCGCGGGCGGCCTCCCGGAAGCCAAGCGCCATGATCCGGTCGCAGAAGATGACCGTCGCCTTCTGGCCGCAGTTCCGGTAGACGATGTCGATCAGTTTCCCGACCGCCTTCTTCGTCATCAGCTCGTTGGCGACCGTCGGGTCCATACCGTTTTCACGCGGCAGGCAGTCCGCGATCATCATGCGGCCCGGCGTCGTGTTGTAGACCTTGGTGACGTCCTTGCCGCTCGCATCCTTGGTCGTGAAGCGCGCCCGGATCTTGGCGTGCAGCGTGACGCGGCCCTGGCTGAGCGCATGCTCGATCTCCGCGAGGTCTGCGAACACCAGGCCCTCGCCCACTTCCTTCTCGCGTTCGACCGAGAGGTAGTAGAGGCCGAGAACGATGTCCTGCGACGGCACGATGATCGGGCGACCGTTGGCAGGCGACAGGATGTTGTTGGTCGACATCATCAGGACGCGCGCTTCAAGCTGCGCTTCCAGCGACAGCGGGACGTGCACAGCCATCTGGTCGCCGTCGAAGTCGGCATTGAACGCGGCGCAGACCAGCGGGTGAAGCTGGATGGCCTTGCCTTCGATGAGCTTCGGCTCGAACGCCTGGATGCCGAGGCGGTGGAGCGTTGGGGCGCGGTTGAGCAATACGGGGTGCTCGCGGATCACCTCTTCGAGGATGTCCCACACTTCCGGCTTTTCTTTCTCGACCAGCTTCTTGGCGGCCTTCACCGTGCCGGCGAGGCCTTTCGCATCCAGACGCGCGTAGATGAACGGCTTGAATAGTTCGAGCGCCATCTTCTTCGGCAGGCCGCACTGGTGGAGCTTGAGCTCCGGACCGACGACGATGACCGAACGGCCCGAGTAGTCGACGCGCTTGCCGAGCAGGTTCTGGCGGAAGCGGCCCTGCTTGCCCTTCAGCATGTCGGACAGCGACTTCAGCGGGCGCTTGTTGGTGCCCGTGATGACGCGACCACGGCGGCCATTGTCGAACAGCGCGTCCACCGACTCCTGCAGCATCCGCTTCTCGTTGCGGATGATGATGTCCGGCGCGCGGAGCTCCATCAGGCGCTTGAGGCGGTTGTTGCGGTTGATGACGCGCCGATAGAGATCGTTGAGGTCGGACGTGGCGAAGCGGCCGCCGTCGAGCGGGACGAGCGGGCGCAGCTCCGGCGGGATGACCGGAACCACGTCCAGGATCATCCACTCCGGCCGGTTACCCGACTCAAGAAAGCTCTCCACGACCTTCAGGCGCTTGATGATCTTCTTGGGCTTCAGTTCCGACTTCGTGGTCGCCAGCTCCTCGAGCAGCGCCTCCTTCTCGCCCTCGAGGTCGAGGTCGATCAGCATCTGCTTG
>DATBNA010000271.1:0-4709 GCA_036554545.1 Hyphomonadaceae bacterium | reverse complement strand
CCACCGCAGATGCAGGATAGCGTTAGTCGTGAGCGACAGTCGGGCGGTTTCTTTGGGTTCGCCCGCTACATCCGACACGACCAGGAAAACCTTGTCCTTCTCAAGTCGCGCATATGCCAGTCGCTGTCCGGATGGCGAAAGATCAAACGCCGCAACGAATCTCTGCTTGGCTATCTCGGCAGGCGTTGGCTTGGCCTGCGCGCCAGCCGAACCGGACAGGACAAATACGATCGCCAGGATCGCAGCGCTCAGAGCGCGAAAAGCGGACATCGTTCACCCCCGACGGTTTCCGTCCCACAGTTGGCGTCAAGCACTCATGATAGCCGACGGACACCTGTCCACTCAAGAAAGCCTCGCAAGCTTGAGCGATCCGCGCTCGCCACTGACGACAGTCCGCTTAGGGCCAAGAACGGTCAGCGAGGACTAGCCGGTAGGCACGCCGACAGCCCTTCGCGATAGGTCGGGTATTGCGGCAGCCAGCCGAGCTCGGCTTTGGCGCGCGCGTTCGAGACACGTTTGCACTCGGCGTAGAAACGCTGGGCGGCGGGGGAGAGGCCGGCGTCCTCGAAGGCGACGGCGGGCGGCGGATCGATGTTGAGGAGTTGCGCGGCGTAGGCGAGCACTTCGTCGGCGGGCGCGGGTTCATCGTCGCAGATGTTGTAGATGGCGCCGGGGCGCGGGTGCGCGATTGAAAGCTCGAGGGCGGCGGCAATGTCGTCGCGGTGGGCGCGGGAGAAGACCTGGCCGGGCTTCACGATGCGGCGCGCGCCGGGCTCGCGTGCGCGTTCCAGTTGCGAGCGGCCGGGGCCGTAGATGCCGGGCAGGCGGAAGATGTGTGCGCCCCTGGAGAGCCATTCGTCTTCGGCCTGCGCGCGGTTGATGGCTTCGCGGCTTTGCGGATTGCGCGGCGTCTCCTCGAACGCCCAGCGGCCGCCGAGGTCGCCATAGACGCCGGTGGTGGAGAGATAGCCGATCCAGCTCGCCGAGGCGGCCTTGTCGCCGAACGCATCGAATATGGGACAGCCTTCATCGTCGGGCGGAACGGAGATCAGCCATGCGGCGCCGGGAGGCGGGTCGAGATTGCAACCCGGCCACTGGACGGCAGTGATCCCGTGACGGGCGAGGTCTGCGGCCCCTTCCGTGCTGCGGGTCGTACCCAGCGTGGCGATGCCGCGTGCGGCGAGACGTCTCGCCAGCGCAGTTGCGACATAGCCGCAGCCGAAGGCCAGGAGCTGCATTGATGTCATGTCACTTACCTGCCGATCGGCTAGGGCTTATGCCTCCTTGCCATAGTTTGGGCCAGCTTTCTGGCCAGCTCTGCGGATCATGTGCATGCGTTTCATAGCCGTTCTCGCCATAGGCCTTGCCGCCGCTTCGCCGGCGACGGCGCAGGACAACGAGGCCCAGCGCCTCCAGGCGTGCATCGACAAGATCGATACCGATGCGGCGGGCGCTTACCAGGATGCACTGACCTGGATGGGCAAGGGCAACCGTCCGGCGTCGCGGCATTGCGCGGCGCTGGCGCTGATCGAGATGGGCCAGCCGGCGCAGGGTGCGGCGCGTCTCGAGGAGCTGGCCAATGCGGCGGATGCCGGCTCGCTGGAAGCGCGGGCGATCTACCTCGCCCAGTCAGGCAATGCGTGGATCGTCGCGAGGAATCCCGAGGCGGCGATCGTGACGCTGACAAATGCGATCAAGCTCAGCCCCAACGATGCGGCGCTCCACAAGGATCGCGCACGGGCGAGCCTGATGTTGAAGCAGTGGGACGATGCCGGCGAGGACCTCAACACGGCGGTGAAGCTCTCACCGGGAGACGGCGAGGCGTTTCGCCTGCGCGCGCTGGCGCTTCTCAAGCTGGAGCGGTTCCAGGACGCCTGGGAAGACGCGGAACTCGCGCTGAAGTTTTCGCCCACGGACGTCGATGCCGTCGTGCTGCGCGGCGATATCCGCGAGGCGATGCGCAAGAAGGGTCTCAACGATCCTGCTGGACTCGACAATGGACCGGAGGTGCGCAGCCCGGTTGTTGTCGGCAACCAGTAGGCGTCAGGGTCCGATCACGCAGACTGCCAGATCGTCGCGCTTCACCATTCCCATCAGCGACTGGATCTGCGTGCCGCGGCGGCCGGAGGCGTAGCTGCCATCGACACGCCAGCGGTTGGGGTTGGGCAGGACGGCGGCAAGCGCTGCGGCCTGGCGAGGCGTGAGGTCCTTCGCGGAAACCTTGAAGCGCTCCTGCGCCGCCTGCTCGATACCGTAGATGCCATCGCCCCATTCGGCGACGTTGAGATAGGTCTCCATGATGCGGGGCTTGGACCACATCCACTCGACGAGAACGGTGAACCAGGCCTCGAGGCCCTTGCGCACCCAGCCGCCGCCATTGAACAGAAAGACGTTCTTGGCCGTCTGCTGCGAGATGGTGGATGCGCCGCGCAGGTCGCGGCCGCGCTCGGCGGCTTCCAGCGCCTTCTGGATTTCCTTCACGTCGAAACCGTCGTGCGTGCAGAAGGCCTGGTCCTCGGCGGCGATGACAGCGCGCACGATATGCGGCGACATTTCCTTGAGCGGAACCCAGGTGCGCCTCACCTCGACGCCTTCCATCGCCTTGCCGGCCATGTTGAGCGTCGGCGGCGGGCCGGTCCATCCGAAGATGAAGACGAGCGAGACGCTGAGGACAAGGAAAGCGACGGTGGCGATCGCGCCCCACTTGATGAAGAAGACGAGGATACGGCGCCAGAGCGGCGCGTAACGGCCCCCGCCGGGAGGCGCGGCGACGCCGGCGCGCCACTTGCCGAGCATTCCGCCAGACGACGCCTTCTCTTCGCGATCGAACAGCATGTCGTCGCGTGTCGAGTCCGGATCGCCGGCGCCGCTACCCGATGTGCTGCCGTTCTGGGGCCTGTCGTTCTGGTCCAGCATCCCATTCCTCACATACGCCGGGATCGGGTTCGAAAGGTCTTCGACTTTCTCGTTGGTCCTCGAAGGCGCGCGGAGAGAGCGCCCCCAGAGCCCAGACGGCTGCGCCGCGCACCAGCGGCGAAGCATCATCCAGCTTTTGGATACACACATCCGCAAGACGCGTCTCGCCCGAATTTCCAAGGGCGACCATCACGTTGCGGACAAAGCGGTCGCGGCCGATTCGCTTGATCGGAGAGCCTGCAAAAACCTCGCGAAATCCGGCGTCATCGAGCTGCGCCAGATCGGCCAGTAAAGCTGAAGCAAGTTCCGGCCTGGGATGAAAGGCCGCATCCCGGGCGGTCTGGGCGAACTTGTTCCAGGGACAGACGGCGAGGCAGTCGTCGCACCCATAGATTCGATTTCCCATGGGACGGCGGAAATCGCGGGGGATCGGGCCCTTGTGTTCGATGGTGAGGTAGGAAATGCAGCGCCGCGCATCGAGCTGATAGGGCGCGGGGAATGCATTGGTCGGGCAGATGTCGAGACAGGCCCGGCATGTGCCGCAGGAGTCATCTGACGCTGAGTCAGGTTCGAGCGTTGCATCTGTCAGCATGACGCCGAGAAAGAGCCAGGAGCCGAACTCGCGGCTGACAAGGTTGGTGTGCTTGCCCTGCCAGCCGAGGCCGGCGCGGTGGGCGAGGGGCTTTTCCATCAGCGGCGCCGTGTCGACGAAGATCTTCACGTCGTGACCGGATGCCGTCGCGAAGTCGGAAGCGAGTTGCCGGAGACGCCGCTTCATCAGGTCGTGATAGTCGGCGTTGAGCGCGTAGGCGGAGATGGTGGCGTGGTCACGCCGCTCGAGCCAGGCAAGCGGGTCATGTTTCGGTCCGTAGTTGAGGCCGACGACGACGGCTGACTTTGCATTCGGCCACATCGCGGTGGGGTGGCGGCGGCGTTCGACGGTCTCCGCCATCCAGCCCATGTCGCCTTGACGGCCCTGCGCGACGAAGTCGGAGAGATGGTCGCCGGCTTCCCATGCCGCATCGGCGCGGGCGATGCGCACGGTGCTGAAGCCGAGCGCAAGGGCGCGGTCCTTCAGTTGGGTTTCGAGAGCGGCTGGCGCGGCCATGGTTGTCAGCTAACGGCAGGCCGCAGAAGTCACAAGGCGGGCGGGTCGAGCCATCTGGCCACCATGGTGGTTTCAGCCATATAGAGCCTTTGACACCGGTTCCCAGAGAGGCCGGACACCCGGGGAAGAATGCCAATGATCGATGTATTCCATCGCAGCCGCAGGTTTGCCCTTCTTGCCGCCCTGCTGCTGCCGCTGGCGGCGTGTGCGCTGGGCGGGTCGGCGGCCGTGGCTTCCGATGGGAAGCCGGTGATGTTTCCGGCAAAGGGGGCGGTGAACGTCAATCCGGACACCCAGCTGGTCCTGACATTCGCCAGCGAGCCGAAGGTCGGCACGTCGGGGCTGATCCGCATCTATGACGCGGCGGACAATTCGCTGGTCGATACGCTCGATCTCGGCATTCCGTCCTCGCCTAATCCCAATGGCCGTTCGTCGGCGGCCAACGAAGCCGAGCGCCGGGCGCAGGCGGCTGCGACCAAGATGGAGGACTTCCAGGTCAACACCGTCGGCGGCGTTGGCTTCCACTTTTTCCCGATCATCGTGCGCGGCAAGACGGCAACGATCTATCCGCACAACAACAAGCTGACCTATGGCCGGACCTATGTCGTGAAGGCGGATCCGGGTGTGCTCAGTGTGGCTGGCGGGGAATTCGCGGGAGCAGAGTGGAAGTTCAGCACGAAAGCCT
>DATBNA010000178.1:0-2194 GCA_036554545.1 Hyphomonadaceae bacterium | reverse complement strand
GGCGCAACACGCAGAGTGTGCATGAACCCCGGTGCGTCAACGACTGTTTTGAATCCAAACGGATTTGGGACGAGCTGCGACTTGCTGAAACACCGCCTGGGCACGTTGTGGATCTAGAGGTCCCCCGTTCGAGCCGGGGTGGCGGCGCCACTGCCTCCAGCAATCAGCCTGACCGGAAGCCGCGGGCTGCGCTCAGCCCGGCGGCGGGCCTGATGCTGCCTGCGCCTGGCTGGGGCGGCGGCCGGCGGCGATCTCCGCCTTGTCGAGCGCACCGTCCTTGTTGGCGTCGATGCTGGCGAAGTTCGCCTTCAGGAACTGTCCCTGCTGGCCGCGCAGTTCGGCAAGCTGGAGCTTGTTGTCCATGTTGTCGTCCAGCACGCCCATCTGGTGACCCTGCTGCATGACGCGGTCGAGGTGGTCCATCGGCTGCGCCACCGTCTCGCCCACCCAGCGATAGTGGATGAAGAAGGTTAGCATCTCGTCCCATGACTGCTGGCCGAATGTGACTTCCTTCTCCGGCGCCGGGTTGGCGAAGTTGCGTTTCGAGTTGTCATAGGTCCAGCGGTTGATGATGCGCGACCCGGCCGGCACGAGCAGTGGCTCGGCGAGATAGAATTCGCCCTGCCAGTTAAACTCGTATTTCGGCTGCGCCATGATCATCTTCTCTTTCCCGTCGGGGAAGATGACCGAGACCTGCGTCGAGCCGCCGCGAACATGCGCGTGCGCCGTCAGGCCGTAGACGAGCATGTCTTGCGGGATGTCCTGATAGACGATCTCCTTGTGGTACTCCGCGCCCGCCGGAATGGTGATGCCCATGTCGTACATGCCGTAGGTGCGCATCGGATATTTCGGCGTCTGCCCTTCCGGATAGAAATAGAAGCCCATCTTTGTGGCTTCGACCGTTTCCTTGCCGTAGGGCGTGTAGTGCGTCTCGAACGCGATCTCGGAGCCGGCGGGAATCCAGACCCCCATGTCCTCGGGAACGAGGTTATAGACGCGCCCCGGACCCTGTCCGCCGGTCGACCCCTTCGAGTCCATCATCGGCACTACGTTGCCCGAAGCGTTTGGCGCACGCAGGCCCGTAGTCACGTGGTGCAGCGCGCGGCGGTCACTGACCAGGAAAGCGGAGGCGCGCATCCAGCGGCCTTCCTTCATGTTCGTCTTCACCACAGGCCGCTGGTAGTCCATCACGCCTTGTGCAGGCACATTGACCACCGGGAGATCGAGCACGAGGTCCGGCTCGCTCAGCACCCATTTTGCCGGAGTGAACTTCACCTTGGCGAGAGGGTCTTCGCCCTCGCCGCGCGGTGCGCCTGCCTCGATCCAGTGAACGAGCGTCCGGAGCTGATCGGACGAGAGGCCTTCGTTCGGGATCCAGTGGCCAACCGTCGGATCCGGTTGGAAGGGAGGCATGCGCTTGGTGCGCAGCGCCTCGCGCATCATCGGCGCGAATGCCTTGATCTGTTCGTAGCTGGTCAGCGCCATCGGCCCAAGGCCGCCTGTCTGGTGGCAGACAGCACATTTGTTCTGGATGATAGGCGCGATGTCTCTGGCGTAGGAAATCTCGGCCTTCTTCGCGACGGCGGCGCGCGGGAAGTCGATCTTGCCGCCTTTCGCTGTTTCGGCGCGGAGCGAGATCGGCGTGCCAACAACCAGCGAGTCGAGCGCCTTTTTCGTCGAACCAGACCGCGCGGGCCCACGATATGCGATGGTCCAGGTCCGGGGATCGATGACGATGACTTCAGCGGCGCGGCTGAGGCCGAGGCCCTCGCCGACAAGCTGCTCGTAGTCGAAGAGGATCGGCATATCGATGCCGGCGGACTTCGCCGCCGGGAGCACCTTCTCGCGGGTCTCGCCGATGACAGAGTTGATCATCAGGAATTCGACGCCCCTGGGTGCGTAATCGTTCTTGAGCGCCATCCACGTTTTCGCATCGGCGCGCGAAGTCGCATCGTCCGCCGCGTAGCTGATCAGAACGATCGCCTTGGCGTCTTTCATCTTGTAAAGGCGGCGGCCGACGAAATCCTGGTCAGCAAGCTGGAAATCATCGACCCGCGCCGACGTGACCGGCGGCGGAGCGGCCATGCCTGTCACCACTGCGCTGCCGAGAACAAGCGCCGCGGCTGCGAGCATAAGCCCGGTCGTCCTTGCTGATGCCGACACCGTTTCCTCCTAGTCCTGTTTCTTGTTGTCC
>DATBNA010000113.1:0-4947 GCA_036554545.1 Hyphomonadaceae bacterium | reverse complement strand
CGACGATGTCGAGGTTGCGGCCGGGGTTGTGCATGTCGTGGTAGTTCTGCGACGTCCACACCAGATCGAGCGGCTCAGGCGACGGGATCGTCGTGAAGTCCGTCGTGATGACGCTCACGTTTGCGTAGTTGGTCTTGTCAGTCTGGATCGCATTGATCGGCGGCGGAGGCGGCGGTTGGCCTTCACGCGCAACCGGCGCGGAGGCGAAGACATAGACCTTGCCCGCCGGACCGACCGCTTTCGAGAACAGGCGCGTCATGTAGCCCTGGCCGGGAATAAGTTCGCCAACCTTCGCGCCAGGCTGAACGCCGGAGAAGGCGAGCATGTCGGCAGGCTTGCGGAACGGATCGAGCTTCACGCCTGCACAGGGCTTGGCCTGGTCGAGGCATCCCGGCGTCGCATCGGCGTCCTGCGGACGCGCCGGGTCCGCAACTGCGGCGACGATATGCGCCGACGTCGGCGTGACGCTCGCGGCTGTCGAACCGCCGCCGCCAGCCGCCTGACATCCGGCTGCGGCCAGCACGGCGACAAGCGCCAGCGAGCCCATCAGGTTGGTACGCATGAGTTTCCTCCCCACGAGAGATTTTCCGAACGCCACGTCCGCGCCGGTTCCTGGGCAAGTGCTAGCCGAAAGAAACTCGCGCGACAATTGAACTGCGCGCGAGCCTACCGTGCGACGGCCGGTATGGTCTCGCTCAGGCGGCCGCCGACACGGATGGGCTCGATGTGCTTGGCCAACCCGGTCTTGTCATCGGATTCGACATAAACGCCGCACAGCGTCGCAGGCCCGTCGGCAGGCGATTTGCGCTCGGTCGGCAGCTTAGTCGCCGCTCGCTGCACGATCGGCCCCTTCTTCATGCCGATCACGCTGTCATAGTCACCGCACATCCCTGCATCAGTCATGTAGGCAGTGCCGCCCGGCAGCACCTGCGCATCCGCTGTCGGAATATGCGTATGTGCGCCGATCACCGCCGTTGCGCGTCCATCGACAAAGTGCGCCAGCGTCATCTTTTCAGCCGTCGCCTCGGCATGCATTTCGACGATGATGGCGTCCGCGACCTGGCGCAGCGGAGCTTCCTCAAGCGCTGAGGCCACACCCTGGATTGGATCGTCCAGCGACTCCATGAATGCCGAACCATGGATCTGCACGACGAAGACGCGCTTGCCCGCCGGCGTCGTGAAGAGCTGCGATCCGCGTCCAGGAATCTGTAGCGTCTTCGGATAGTTGTAGGGACGAAGCAGGCGCTGTTCGCGCTGGATGTAGGTCAAAGCCTCCGGCTGGTCCCACGAATGGTTGCCGAGCGTGATGCAGTCGGCGCCGGCCTGGAAGATGTCCTGCGCCGTCGATTCCGTAATGCCGAAACCGCCCGCCGCATTCTCGCCGTTGACGATGACGAAATCGAGTTCGAGCTGCGCGCGCACACGGGGAAGATGCTCGGCGACAGCCGCTCGGCCGGCCCGGCCGACGACATCACCGAAGAAACCCAGACGCATGCGCACTCCCTGCAGCAGGCCCCGACGGCCCGCGCGTCATCTACAGGAGGGATGTCTCAAGGCCAAGTGCAGTCGGCAGAGCACCGCCATTCAGTAGACCTTCTCGATCCGCGTGATTGCGTCGATTTCGCCGCCCTGGCAGCGGAGAATGATGCGCTTTGGCAGCGGATCGGACGCAGGCTCGCGATAGGCGGCCCGACCCGGGATCGGCGCAGCTGATGTGGTGCGCATTTCGAGGATCAGACTGTCGGCAGTCGACGCCGCGGATTTGATCAGGATAACGGTATCGCCAACGTCAGCCAGCTGCACGTCAACATGCAGCTCGCGGGGGCCGCGCGCGGGTCCTGGCATGTAGTTTACCCACGCACTGGCCTCGCTGACGCGGTGCGGGCAACCGGCCGGCGGCTGGCCGCCTGCAGTCCCCTGATCGCCCTGCGACGGCATCGAGCAGGCCGCCGCCAGCAGCACGATAACGACCAAGGCAAGCCTGATCATGGGTCACTCCCGATCCGGACCGTCCGGAAACTAGCACGCCGGCGGCTAATGTCCCTTCAGCGCCCGCGGAGGCCGGATGCGGGCGAACTCGCGCCAGACCTTGAAGCTGATGTCGAGAAGAATGATCAGAATGAGGAAACCGATGGCGGTCTTGGCGGTCTGGTCCGCCGGCTTGGCCTCGAACATCGGTCCCGCCGCGATGAACCAGGCAAGAATGCCGCCGATGACCAGGCTGATGAGGATGTCGAGCCAACGCGTCAGCTTCCGCCAACGCCCCTCGATCACCAGCATCACGTAGAGCGCGATGTGTCCCAGCATGAAGGCCAGCACGACGGGCGCACGTGCGGCGAGGAATTCCGGATCGAACCTCAGCGCCGCCGCAAGATTGGGATTGGACACATTGTCGATTGCCCAGGGCAGCATGACAAGGAACGCCGTTCCGGCGCCGGCCGCAGCGATGCCGAGAATCCACGCCGCACGGTTGATGCTGTCGCGATCGATTGCGCGCGGCCTCCACGGCGTCGCGGTCCTGCCGCCCTGGCTGATCCAGGCCGAGATCATCGCGATCACGATGAGGAAACCGGGCCACCAGAACGCGGCCAATCCGTAGCTCACCCACCAGCGGCCAAGCAGCGCCAAGGGTTCCTCGCCCGGCTTCAGGTCGGCGAACGCCGCCGGAAGGCTCACCGCCCACTGCAGTGCAACGCCGCCGAGCGACAGAAGCGCGAACATCCGCGATTCCGAGGACTTGATAAAGGTGACGCCCGGCGGTCGATAGCGGTCCGCCACGTCGGTGGGATGCCCGAAGCCTCGCAGTAGCTCCAGCGCCATCGCCTCATCCGGCAACCGCCCCGTATCGCCGGCCCGCCCGCGCAGTTCTTCGCGCAGGAGCGCGCCGAGTTCATAAGCCACATCGTTCCGCTTCGGGCCGGGCAGCCGGCGCGCCACGTCGGCGACATAGCAATCGATGACTTCATCGGGGGTCATTTGCGGCCCTCCTTTTTTTCGACTGGTCCTCACCGATCAGGCGCTCAACCGTGTCGACCAGATTGCGCCAGCTCTCCGTCAGTTCCGCGTAGAGCTTCTTTCCCTCGGCGCTCAGCGTGTAGTAGCGGCGTGGCGGTCCATCCTCGATGCGCCACTCACTGGCCAGCAATCCTTGCGCTTCGAGCCGGCGCAACAGCGGATAGAGCGTTCCTTCTTCCACCACCATGCCCTGCTCCGCCAGCGCGTGGCGCAGCGAGTAGCCATACTGCGGCTCGCGCAATTGCGAGAGCGCGGCCAACACGATCACGCCGCGCCTCAGCTCCTGCTCAAGCTTGCCGCTGGCCTCTTCGGGACGCTCGGCCATTTCTACCGGATCCGGATCGTGACGTTCGATCCGGGCGACTCCACCTCAAACGTGTCGCCGGACTTCTTGCCTGCCGGATAGACGGCGCAGCCTTCGATCAACGTCTCGTTCGGCGTCGAGCACAGCTTGTCGCCATCGATACGCCAAACGCCTGTCGACATCCCCTTGAAGGCGGAGAACTTGCCGTCCGGCGTGAAGGTCACGTCGATCTCCATCTCCGGCGCGACGATGACGACGCCATGGGCGATGACAGCCTTGTAGGTGTCGGCATTGGCCGCCTGCGCAACAGCAGGAGCGGCGGAGAGCGCGAGGGCGGAAAGGCTGGCAAGCGGGGGGAGGAAACGCATTTTCTGGCTCCGTATCAGGGATTTGGCTTTGCTCGGGCGTCCCTATGCACATTGTGTGGAACACCACATAGCTATACACAGTATGTGAGTCAAGCGAATTTCGAAGCTGTCAGCCGACGCATCGACTCGATGCCTTCCCAATGGCGTGAGCGCGGTCGATCCTGCTGATCGGAACGCCTATTCTGCGCGTAACCACACTGACGATGCCGACGAACTGAGCTTTGAAAGCGAGGCAAGCGAGATGGGGCTGAAGTTCCGCCGCAACCCGGACTACCAGGACCTGCGCGACGAGATCACGCCGGAGAAGATGTTCATGGACCGCCGCCGGCTGATCGCTGCAGGCGGCATCCTTGGCGCCGGCTCGATCCTCGGCGCGCTGCCCGCATGTTCCGAACCGCAAGGCGCGCTCAATGCGCCCGCCAACGCCTCAACGCATCCTGCGCCGGGCGCCAAGCTCACCGCGGCCAAGGCGGCCTACGCCGTCAGCGAAGGTCCAACGATCGAGGACGCCTTCGTCGGCTACTGCAACTTCTACGAGTTCGGCACCGACAAGAGCGACCCGGCCGACAAGGCCTTCCTGATGAAGACCACGCCCTGGCAGGTCGCCGTCGAAGGCGAGACCGATGCACCGGGTAACTACGCCGTCAAAGACCTGGTCGACTTCTCGAAGCTTGAAGAACGCGTCTATCGCCACCGCTGCGTCGAAGCCTGGTCGATGGTCGTGCCGTGGGTCGGCGTGCCGATGTCGAGCGTGATCGCGAAGCTGAAGCCGCGCGCCACCGCGAAATACGTGCAGTTCGAAACCTACCTCAACCGCAAGGAAATGCCGGGTACACGGCTGCCCGTTCTCGACTGGCCCTATGTCGAGGGCCTGCGCATGGACGAGGCGATGAACGAGCTGACGCTCATGGCCGTCGGCGCCTATGGCAAGGCGCTGCAGAAGCAGAACGACGCGCCGCTACGCACGGTGATCCCGTGGAAATACGGCTTCAAGGCGACCAAGTCGGTGGCGAAGATCCGCTTCACGGCGACCGAGCCGAAAACCGCATGGAACAAGGCCAACGAACACGAGTACGGCTTCTATTCCAACGTGAATCCGAAGGTCAGCCATCCGCGCTGGAGCCAGGCTTCGGAGCGTGTCATCGGCGGCAAGGGCGGCTTCAACGAGCGCCGCGACACCGAGATGTTCAACGGCTACGAAAAGCAGGTTGCGCAGCTCTACGCCGGCATGGACCTCAAGAAGAACTACTAGGGTGGCTC
>DATBNA010000408.1:0-5715 GCA_036554545.1 Hyphomonadaceae bacterium | reverse complement strand
CACATGCCGCCAACCAACCGCGAAAGTCCACGCCGGTAGGCGACGGCGCCTGCAAGCGCCAGGAACACCAGATTGCGCCCTGGAACAAAGGTGGAAGGCAATCCGCTTGCCTCGAAGTCGATGGCGCGATCGCGCGTCAGCGCGGTATCGCTCACCTCGCCCAGCACGCCGAGATCCAGGACCCTGTCCTCGCCAAGCCTGGCGCCCCACTCGGGAAAGCGGGCCCGTATGCCGGCCAGCACGCGCTGCCGGCACTCCAGCTCGACACGATGCCGCTGGCGATAGTCAAAGCCGATCGTCTCGACGCGCCCGAAGCGCGCCAGGGACCACGCCAGGCAGACGGTGGAATCCTGCCCGCCGGAAAACAGCACGAGAGCGGATGGCTCGATCATGCGCCTCCGATGAGCCCCCGCGACGCCGCGGTCAAGCTTCCCGGCTTGCGACTCGCAGCGGGCTGTCGCATTGCTCCGTCCATGGGCCAGACGATCTACAAGGTGCTGACTGCCGGGCAGTACGCCTCCGCCAACGCCGGCGGGCCCGTCGAAGCGCCGATCGACGTCGCCGACGGCTATGTCCATTTCTCGACCGCGACCCAGCTTCAGGACACGCTGAGCAAGTGGTTCAAGGGCCAGACCGGCTGCGTCCTCCTCGCTTTCGATGCTGACGATTTCGGCGCACAGCTCAAATGGGAAAAAGCACGCGGGGGCGACCTCTTTCCCCACGTCTACGGCCAGGTCGATGCCAGCCAGACGGTGGCGATCTGGCAGCTGGATACCGGGCCAGATGGCGCGCCTGTCGCTCCGGCGGATATCCCATCGTGAACTTCTACGATGCCGCCGCCAGCTTCATGCGCATGCTGCCGGCGGAGAGCGCGCATCGCCTCACCATCGATGCGCTCAAGACCGGCATCGGCAGGCCCGTCCCCGACCTCGATGATCCGCGCCTCGCCGTCACGCTGAAACGCTCGGGCCTGCGCCTGCCAAATCCGATCGGCCTCGCCGCAGGCTTCGACAAGAACGCCGAAGTGATTGCGCCAATGCTCGGCTTCGGTTTCGGCTTTGTCGAATGCGGCACGGTCACGCCGCGGCCGCAGCCCGGCAATCCGCGCCCTCGCCTTTTTCGACTTCCCGAGGACCGCGCCGTCATCAATCGCATGGGCTTCAACAATGAAGGCCTCGGCCCCTATGTCCGCCGCCTTGCCGCTGCGCGAAACCTCGGCGTCATCGGCGCCAATGTCGGCGCCAACAAGGACAGCCAGGACCGCATCTCCGATTATGTCGCCGGTGTGAAGGCGGTCTGGCCGCACTGCACCTACATCACGATCAACATCTCCTCGCCCAACACACCGGGCTTGCGGGGCCTGCAGGACCGTGGCGCGCTGGAGGAACTGCTTGGCCGCGTCGGCGAGGCTGCCCGCGAGATGGACGCTGTCGTGAAGAACCGCCCGATCTTCCTCAAGGTCGCGCCCGATCTCGACGACAAGGCCATCGCTGACATCGCCGACGTCGTCCGCGCGCAAGGCTGGCTCTCTGGCCTTGTCGTATCTAACACCACCGTTGACCGGCCGAAGTCGCTCGTCAGCCGTCACAGGGGCGAAGCCGGCGGTCTTTCCGGCGCGCCGCTCATGGAGAAATCCACCCGCATACTCGCTGCGTTCTCCACCGAACTGAAGGACAGTCTCGACCTGATTGGCGCTGGCGGCATCTCGAGCGGCGCTGACGTACTTGCCAAGCTCCGCGCCGGCGCTCAGGCCGTGCAGCTCTACTCTGCCATGACCTTCGAAGGCCCCGGAATTGTTGCGCGTATCAAGTCCGAACTGGTCGCCATGCTTGCAGCGGCGGGCGCGACAGGACTGGCGGACCTGGCGAAAGGCTAGCACGCCAATCGCGACGGCTGTCTCAAAACCTTCTGTCGTAGCGACGAAGGTACTCGACGACCGCAGCAACCACTTCCGGATCATCCGCGACTTGCGGCATCACCGTACCCGGAGCGAATGCCTGGGGATTGCCGATGAATGCTGTCAGGTTTTCGGATGTCCATTGCCCGGATTTTGCCGACAGCCCCTGGGAATAGCTGCCGTAGCCCGTTGAAGCGATGGGATCGCCGTAGATGCGCGCCAGACTCGGCGAGCGCGCGCTATCCCCGACATCGAACGAATGGCACTCGGCGCACTTGGTGATCGCCATCTCGAACTTGTGGGAGAATGCTCGATCGAACTTCTGGCTGGCGATGAACTCAGCGATTGCGACAGCATCGCTCTCGCGATTTTCCGCCTTAAGCCAGATCAGCTCGCGATTGTCCGTCCAGAGGACGATCTGGCCTCCGGTGTGCTGGTGCATTGCGCGGATGCGGCTGCCGATCTGGATGCTTTCGCTGTAGATCGGCCGGCCGTTGGCAAATCGTATGCGATGCAGCGTCTTGGAGAAGGCGCCAACCAGGAAGTCGCCGGTCCATGCATCGTGGAAGCCCGGTTTTATGTAGACCATGCTCGACACCGCCACCGAAGGCATCCATGCGAACACCGGCGCCTCGAAGGTGTCGTGTCGTCCGAATGTGTTCGACTCTGGCAGTTTCTCGTTGTTGTAGGTGATGCCGAGAGATTCCTTCGGCCATCCGTAGTTCTTGCCTTCAATTATGCGGTTGAGCTCGTCGCCGCCCTGCGGGCCGTGCTCCGCAACGTAGATGTCGCCCTTGTCGTCGATTGCGATGCCCTGCTGGTTGCGATGACCCATCGACAGAATCCGGCTTGCGCCGGTCTGGATGTCGATCTGCATCACCTTGCCGTATTCGCCCGCGGGATCCTGCGCGATCCCCACTCCGTCGGACACCATGCCGTCGTTGTGATAGTCGCCGTTTGTCAGAATGACGGTCGTCGGGTTGAGAACGGCCATGCGGCCGCCGGCCATGTGGGCCTCTATCGCCGAAAGGCGCTTCTTGAGTGCAAGGCAGGGCTTGGAACGATAGATGACCGCCCAGTCGCCCGGCGCAGCCTTCACCTGATCGATCGTCTGGATCGAACGGTCGATGTCGAGCCGAGCTACGGTGTTGTGAAAGCACTTTCCGGCGATATCGAACTCTGAATACGAAGCCAGCAAGCCGCGCTTCGTTCCATCGTCATAGGCCTTGAGGTCGTTGTAGCGAATATAGTTCGGGTTGAACGAGTAGCCCTCGTAAGCCGGGTCCTTCTCGAGCGCCGCGAAGGCTTCCCGGTTCGTGCTGGGCGCCTGGATGCCGGTCTGGCGCGGATCTTCCCCGGGTTTGTCGGCGTAGATGGCGCCCGTAAAGGTGAGCAGCAGGACGTCGTCGCCGAACGATGTCATCCCGCCGCCGGTAAACGCCATCAGGTCGCTGTTGCCCGCGCTACGTCCGACCTCCACGGTTCGAACGTCCGTTACCAGCTTTATCAGTCCAGTCTCGATCGTTGTGCCGTGCAGCTTCGCCGGAAGCGCGGACTGGCCGCCACGGACGATCGACGCGATCTTCATGTCGACCTTCTTCCAGAGGTCGTAGGTCGGCAACTTCTGGTCGCCGATCTTGAAGCCTACAAAGACAGCGCCCACGGCGCCGCCGAGCACCACGGCAGCAGCCGCAGCGGCCAGCAGGCGGGGTCGTCCCTGGATCAGGCGTGAGAGGGCGCCCATCCTTCCCCCCTTGCTTCGTCGTTCTTCGGTTCGACGTCAGACGTACGCGCAGCTTTCGGCTGCGGTTCGTAGCCGCCTTCAATCGAAACCTCATTCTCCTTCTTCACGAAGGACTGAGGAGCAATGGTCCGGATGTTTCCGGCGCCGGTTCCTTCACCAAGGCTTGCCAGCAGCCGCGCGGCCATCCGGTTGCCGTCACGAACCGCATAGTTCGTTCCGCGATCCATCGGGTAGATCTGCGAGAAGTTGCACATCAGCACGCCGGGGCACGGCGTCTGGTGCGGCAGAAGCTTGTTCTCCTCGAACCCGATGTCCACGATGTGCTGCGCATTCCGCAGGCGGAACAGCGCATCGTCCACGATCTGGCTCTGGTCGAAGTCGGGGAAGATCTTCTTGATCTCTGCATACCAGCGGGCTTTCACCTCGGCCGGATCACGCGTCATCCACTCATGCTCGCGCGGCACATAAGCGCCGATGTAGTAGATGTTGAGCCCGTCATAGCGTTCGGTCCCGACCAGCTCCGTCTGGCTCAGGAACACGACGAACGGCGCGTTCGGCGTGTTGATGTTGTGCCAGTAGTAGTCGGTGATCTTCTGCTTCGAGGCGAAGACCTGCAGCACGGCGTCGAGATAGTCGATCGAGCGCAGCTTCTTGAAGAACTCCGGATCGCGGCCCTCGTAGCCGCTGATCATTTTCGCCAGCACGTCGCTCGGAACGGTCGCCAGCACGCGGTCGAAACGCTCCTCGCCAGCCTCGGTCGTGACGACGACCTGGTCGGTCGCCTCGTCGTGAACGAGGTTCCTGACCGGCGTTTTCATGCGGAACTTGCCGCCGCCATTGACGATTGGCTCGATCAGCTTGTCGATGATCAGCTTGAAGCCGCCCTTGAAGTATCCGAGCGCTTCGCCGCCGAGCTTCGCATCACGGCTGTCGACGCGCTGGACCACCCTGCCCCACAGCCAGGACATGGTCACCTTGTCGTAGTAGCGGTCGAACTTGCCCTTGAGCAGCGGTTCCCAGATGACGTCGGTCACCTGCCGCCCGGCATATTTCCGCAGCCACTCCAGCGCCGTGATCTTGCTGAGCGACTGCCAGTTCTTCACGCGCTGCAGCCACAGCACTGTGACGCCGGCGCGGATGCGGTTGATGAAGGTCAGCGGGCTGAACTTGATGAGATCGACAGGCGACATCATCGCATAGAGCTTGTCGCCATAGTACGTGGACACTGACGACTTGTGGTAGGTCAGCGTGTCGGAAATGCCCAGTTCTTCGGCGAGCGCCAGGATGTACTCGTCGGTCTTGTAGAGGAAGTGGTAGGCGCGCTCGACGCGATGCCCGGCCAGTTCGAAGCCCGCGGCGAGGCCGCCGGGCGTGTCCGACGCTTCGAAGATGGTGACGTCATGCCCCGCCTGCGTCAGGCGGTAGGCGGCGGTGAGGCCGGTGATCCCGCCTCCGATAATGCCGAACTTCCGCTTCATTACGCTGCTCCCTTGGGCGCGGCCTGCGCCTTGGCCTTGCGGAACGTGATCCGCGAATTGAGGACGAACTGGATGACGAACACGACCGGCAACGACGCGATCTTGCCGATGTTCGAGTCGATGCCTGCGGCGCGCGCCGCTTCGATGACCCCGTAGCCGGCGAAGAAGCCGATCAGGCACACGATGCTGAAGGACATCAGCCTCAGCCACATGTGGTCGTTGGTCTTGAAATTGTGGCGGGCGTTCACGAGGAAGCTGAACAGCACCGACACCGGCACCGACACCGAGTGGGACTGCCATTCGGTGAAGCCGGCGAAGTTGAACAGGATCATGAACAGGAGGACGTCGATTGCGCTCGCGGCGCCGCCGATGACGAGATACTTCAGCGCCTGCTCGTGCTGGCGCGCGCGCTGGAGCAGCATGCTCGTAATGGTTGCGGGATGCGGCTGGGAGGAGTTCTGGGTCATGGTTTTCTTACGCTCGCGTGCGGGCCTGATGGGTCGTGTTGATTGGTTTTGAACGGCTGGTGAGTGAGCGGAAGTTGGCGACGAAGCGGCCTTTCGCGCGGTCCTGCCCCCAGACGAAGGCGAGCGTCA
>DATBNA010000036.1:0-9598 GCA_036554545.1 Hyphomonadaceae bacterium | reverse complement strand
GACGAACTCGAATGGGACCGGAAAGCTCTCGCGGCTGCAGATCGAATTTCACGCGAGCGGCCGGACGACGCCGCTCTTACGGTGTTGAGCTTCTATCCCTCGTTACATCTCAATCTCGCCGACGTGCTGCGTCGCGCCGGGCAGATCGACGAGGCCCGCAAGCACCTGAAACTCGCGCAGCAGAGCGTCGATGCGCTGGCTGACGACGCCTACGGCCAGATGATCCGCAGTGGTATCGAGCGACTGGCGGGAAGGCTCGCCGCGCAGGACTGATTTTCCCGAACCCCGGCCGCGCCTGCGCGACGACGAAGGACAGCGGCTGCATTGACGGCGCGCGAAGCGCCCAGCACGCTGGCTGTGTGATGCGATTTTTCGTCATATGCGGAATTGCAGCGGCCATTGCGACCGTGACGCCGAGCTTCGTTGCCTCCGCCCAGGCTGTTCTTCTGTCACCCGAAGGCGCAGAGATCGAACGAAGGCTGCGCGAGAGCGAGCAGGGCTACGACATTGCCGGGCGGCGCCTGGTGATCGGGCAGACGCTCGCCGAGGACGGGAAGGCGCACCACACGTTTCCGGTCCAGCGCGGTAAGACCTATTTCAGCCTGGCGCTTTGCGACGACGCCTGTGGAGATATCGACCTCATCGTCAAGGACGCCGCCGGCAACGTTCTCGACAATGACGAAGCGAAAGGCGCGGATCCTGTTCTTCTCTTCCGGGCGGACGTGGCAGGCGCCGTCGAGGTCGTGGTCAGCATGAAAGCGTGTGATGAGGATGCCTGCGAATACGGATTGGGCTTCCATACCCTTCGCGGGAATGGCGGACGGAACTAAAGCGCGGAAACACCCGCACACATCGCCTTGCGCCGCATTGCCCCCCTGCCCGCCTTGCGCTAACGGTCCCGGCGAATTTCTCGCGCCGGTGCGTCTCATGCCCTGCGCCCAGCCCTTAGGAGACGTTATCCCATGGCCCGCAAGAAGATCGCCCTCGTAGGCGCCGGCATGATCGGCGGCACGCTGGCTCACGTGTGCTCACGCGAAGAGCTGGGCGACATCGTGCTGGTCGACATGCTGGGCGGCGTCGCCAAGGGCAAGGGCCTGGACATCGCCGAAGCCGCCGCAGTCTACGGCAAGGACGCCGCAATGTCCGGCGCCTCGCTGGAAGAATACCAGGCAATCGCTGGCGCGGACGTCGTCATCGTCACCGCCGGCGTGCCGCGCAAGCCGGGCATGAGCCGCGATGACCTTATCGGCGTGAACCTCGGCGTGATGAAATCCGTCGGCGCGGCGATCAAGCAGTACGCGCCGAAAGCCTTCGTGATCTGCATCACCAACCCGCTCGATGCGATGGTGTGGGCGCTGCAGAAATTCTCGGGCCTGCCGACCTCGCATGTTGTCGGCATGGCGGGCGTGCTCGATTCGGCGCGCTTTTCCTACTTCCTCTCGGAGAAGACCGGCGTCTCGATCGAAGACGTGAAGGCGTGGACGCTTGGCGGCCATGGCGACGACATGGTGCCGATGGTTCGCTACTCCACCATTGGCGGCCTGCCGCTGCCGGACTGCGTGAAGCTCGGCATGTTCAGCCAGGCCGAACTCGATGCGATGGTCGAACGCACCCGCAAGGGCGGCGGCGAGATCGTGGCCCTGCTCGGCACAGGCTCGGCCTTCTACGCGCCGGCGGAATCGGCCGTGGCGATGGCCAAGTCCTACCTCAAGGACAAGAAGCGGGTGCTGCCGGTGGCGGCGCACCTCACCGGCCAGTACGGCATCAGCGACCTCTATGTCGGCGTGCCGGTGGTGATCGGCGCCAAGGGCGTGGAGAAAGTCGTCGAATTCCCTATGGACGCGGGAGAGAAGGAAATGTTCGCCAAGTCGGTGAACGCCGTGCGCGGCCTGCTCGACGCCTGCAAGAAGCTGGACCCGTCGCTTGCCTGATCTCAAGATCGCCTGCGTTGGACGGACGGGCCAGACGGCCCGTTCGCTTGCGGCGCAGACGGCTGGCGATTCCGCAATCAGCTTCACTGCAGGAGGCCGAAGCGATGCGGACCTGCGCGATCCCAAGAGCCTGATCGCCTTTATCGACCGCGCCAGGCCGGATGTGGTGATCAACGCTGGCGCTTACAACTTCGTCGACAAGGCGGAGACCGAGATCGACGAAGCCATGCGCGTCAATGCCGAGGGACCCCGCGCCCTTGCACGGCGCTGCCGCGAGCTGGGCGTCGCTTTCATCCATATGTCGACCGATTGCGTGTTCGATGGCCGGAAGACATCGCCCTATACCGAAGAGGACGAGGCGCTGCCGCTGTCGGCCTACGGCCGCTCGAAGCTGGCGGGCGAGCAGGCGGTGGCGGAAGAGTATCCGGAGGCGCTGACCACGCGCGTCGCCTGGGTGTTTTCGGAGTATGGCGACAACTTTGTCTCCAAGATGATGGAGTTCGCCGCCAAGCGGCCGGTGCTGAAAGTGGTCAACGACCAGATCGGCCCGCCGACCTACGCGCCGGACATCGCCAACGCCCTGCTGCGCGCTGCCAGCGAAAAGGCCGCCGGCGCCGGCGGCCTTTCGGGCCTCATGCATGTCGTCTCGTCGGACACGCTCGACCGCGCCGCCATGGCGAAAGCGATCATGGCGGAATCAAAGAAGCAGGGTGGGCCTGCGGCCGAGATCGAAGGCATCAGCACGGCGGAGTTCGCCGCGGCTGCGGCGCGCCCGCTCAACGCGCGGCTGTCGAATGCGAAGGCAGTGAGTCGTCTCGGCCTGACATTCACGCCGTTCGAAGAAGCGCTTCGACGCACTGTCGCCGGCGTACTGGCGCGCGCCTAGAATCTATCTGGCGCCGATCATCTCGATTTCAAAGACCAGATCAGAGTTGGGCGGAATCCGTGGCGGACGGCCCTCGGGCCCGTATCCCAGCGCCGAAGGGATGTAGACCAGCCAGCGATCGCCCGGCTTCATCAACTGCAACGCCTCGGAGAAACCAGGCACGACGGCGGCGACCGGGAAGGTGGCGCTCTCGGCCCGCTCGAAGGCAGAATCGAACGCCGGTCCGCCAGCATTGAAGCGGCCCTCGTAGAAGACTTCGGCTTCCTGCGCGCTGGTCGGCGCCTTGCCTTCTGCGGGGCCGGACGCGATCACGATGTACTCCATGCCCGAGCCGGTCTTCTTCACCAGCGGGCTCGCGCTGTTCCATGGCGTGCAGCTCGTCCACGTGGCGGTGTCGGAGACCCCAGATGCCGGCGGCGTTGCGGAAACAGAGCAGTTGGATGCGGGCACGATGGTCGGCTCCGTGGTTGTTGCTTCAGGCGCAGGAGTTTCGGGTGCGGCTGCCTCAGTTGCGGTTTCGACGCCTTGATCGCCACAGGCGGCCAGCGCCAGGGCAAAGCCTGCGGCCAGAACAATGCGCATCGCGAATCTCCTGCTTGTGTCAAACGGCACGCTAGGGCGGATCGGCGCCAGTGTCGATAATCCGTAGACGTGTGGGGCCCGATTGAGTCATACCGCCCCGCGACGACGACGCGGTGGAAACGAGCTGGGCGCTCCTCCGTCAGGCGTCTTCCGCAGCAGGCGCGGCCTCACGCAGTGCGATCCTGAGCAGGACGGGAGTAGCGCGGACAAGAAGCTCGACTTCTTTCGCGTCGAGGCGGCCAAGTCTTTCCTTGAGCAGCGCAAGGCGGCGGTCGCGGCCCTGCATCATGATCCTTCTGCCCTGTGTGGTTGCTGCGATGACGAGACCGCGGCGGTCTTCGGGGTCGGCGGACTTTTCAACGAGTCCTTCTGACTCAAGCTCGGCGACGAGCTTCGACATGGTGGGCGGCTTCACGCCTTCAGCCTTGGCCAACGAGGCAAGGCTTTGCGGTCCCGCAAAGACAAGCACCGAGAGCGCGGAAAGGCGCGGCGGACTAAGGCCAGTCTCCTGGTCCGCCGTCTTGATCCCACGCAGCAGGCCGATGGCGGCGCGATGCAGCGCCTCGGCAAGCCTGTGGACGTCTCCACCCTGCCCTCGTTTTTCTGTCTTCGCGAATCGCCTTGACATAGTTCGTTAGGCTAACTAATTATCTATGCCTGTCCAGCCTCAGGAGGCGAGAATGTCAGGCGTGAGCGGAAACCCCGGACTGAAGGGCGTGCTGCAGGTGGCGATCGCCGCCAGCGATCCGGCAGAGCTGTCGAGTTATTATCGCGACACGCTTGGCCTCTCCGTCCTGTTCGAGACCAGCGGCATGAGCTTCTTTGGCGCGGGCGGCGTGCGGCTGATGATCGGACCGGCGCACGGAGCGAAACCGGGCGACAAGATTCTTTATTTCGAGCCGGAGAATTTCGCGCTCGCCGAAGCAGCGCTCGAAGCGCGGGGTGTGAAATTCCCGGGCGCGGCGAACGTCCTGCAGCGGGAGAGCGGGCGGGAGCTGGCTTTACGGCCATTCCCGGATCCCGAAGGCAACATGCTGGCGCTAATGGGCTGGCGGCCGGTTTCATCGGAGGCCGTGCGCGGCTAGTGTCGCTCCCGACAACTGGAGCGTGAGCAGATGGAAGTCGTCGTCGTCACCGGTGGAGGCCGCGGGATTGGCGCCGCGACGGCGATGATGGCGGCCGGACGCGGCTATGGCGTCGTCATCAACTACCATTCGCGATCGGAAGCCGCTGAAAGCGTGATGGCGGCGATCCATGAGAAGGGCGGCCGGGCCGTCGCCGTGCCTGGCGATGTCAGCGCACCGGAGGATGTCGAGCAGATCTTCCGGGCGGCGGACCGGATGGGGCGGCTGGCAGGGCTGGTGAACAATGCAGGGATCGTCGATAAGGCGGCGCGGGTCGACGAGATGAGCGCGGAGCGGCTGGCGCGCGTGTTCGCGGTCAATGTGACGGGATCGTTCCTCTGTGCAGGAGCGGCCATCCGGCGGATGTCGACCAAGCACGGAGGCAGAGGCGGCGCGATCGTCAATGTGGCGTCGACCGGCTCGAAAATCGGATCGCCGGGGCAGTATGTCGACTATGCCGCCAGCAAAGGCGCGATCGACACGTTCACGCTCGGGCTGGCGCTGGAGGTCGCCGGCGAAGGCATTCGCGTCAATGCAGTGCGGCCCGGCATCATCGACACGGAGATCCACGCCTCGGGAGGCGATCCCGATCGCGTGGCGCGGATCGGGTCGAGCCTGCCGATGGCGCGGGCAGGCACGGCGGAGGAAGTTGCCAAGGCGATCCTCTGGCTTCTCTCGGAGGATTCGTCCTACACAACAGGATCGTTCGTAACCGTAAGCGGCGGGCGCGGGCTTACGCCCTAGAAGACCCGCCCTCTTTTCGCGAGCAGCTCCCAAAGAGGCAATCATGACCTCCCGCATCGACACCGTCATCGAAACGCCGCGACTGATCCTTCGCGTGCCTACGCTGAAAGAGTTCGAGCCGTGGGCGCGGTACATGGATGACGAGGAGGCCGCGCGTTACATAGGCAAGCGCCAGCCGGCTGCGGTGGTCTGGCGGGGCATCTGCACCATGGCCGGGTCGTGGTTGTTGCAGGGCTATGCGATGTTTTCCGTGTTCGAGAAGTCGACCGGAAACTGGGTCGGACGTGTCGGGCCATGGCAGCCCCATCAATGGCCGGGACCGGAGGTCGGCTGGGGGGTTATCCGCGAGGTCTGGGGCAAGGGCTATGCATTCGAGGCGGCGGCAGCCTCGATGGATTTTGCGGTCGATGAGCTTGCCTGGACCGACATCATCCATTCGATCCACCCGGAGAATGTAAACTCGCAGAAGCTGGCGATGCGGCTGGGCTCAAGCAATCGCGGGCGGGGAAAGATGCCGCCGCCCTATGAGAACGATCCGGTGGACCTGTGGGGACAGACGGCGGCGCAATGGAAAGCGCGGCGCGAGAAAATCTGGGCGCGGCTCAACCAAGCAGGTCGAGACTGATCGGCAGGATGAAGCCCTCGGCCGCGTAGGTGCGCCCGCCCCAGTGCATGCCCGGCACGTGCCAGACGCGAACCTGGCTCCAGTCATTGTTGGGCGAGACGTCGATCACCGGAACGTCGACCGTCACCTCTCCCTCGTTAAGCCAGTTGGCGTGGTCGACGCGGATGATCCGCTCCGAAATGATAGTTTTCACGAAGGAAACGTGACCGCGCGTATTGTCATTGTAGCCGCGCAGGACGAGCACCGACCCCGCCGCGGGGCGCGTTGCGCGCTGGTATTTCCCCGTCGCCTGACGCCACCAGGTGACGGCGTCGCCCCAGATCTGGATGCCGGACATGCTGCGTGCGTAAGGCACGCATTCGGTGGACGGCAGGCCGTAGGCGACGCGAGGCGTCGTGAATTCATCGAACTGCGGGGTGGGCAGGTCAACGGACGGCGTCGGCAACGGGGCTGCGGAATGGGGATACGGGGTTGGCGGGCGGATGATTTTTCCTGGGCCGGGCGCGCGGGCGTAGACGATGGGGGCAGGAGTGGTGGAGGCGCAGCCAGCGGCGAAGGAAACTGCGAGCAGACCGCAGACCGGCGCCCACACTCCAACTTTCCGCTTCGTCCGCTGCATGGCGCTGGAAGATGGATCCCGCGTGATGACTGCTGCATGAACGCTGCCGGGCGAATTCGGTTCACGAAAAGCGCGTGGGTTCGCATAGGTAAATCAGCGGGCGCGCGCGAGCATCAGCTGCAGTGTTCGACGTAGTCGATGGTGGGGATCACACCGGCGCGCCAGGCGCGGACGCTGCCGTCCTGGATTTCGAATACAAACTTCGTGGCGCCCTCGGATAGGACGAGTTCGGAAATCTCGGCTTCGTACTTGTTGGGCTGCTCGCGGATGTCGGCGCCGTACCTGGCCCGGATATCCGCGGCCAGCGTGCCAACGCCGAAGCCGTCGTCGGTCTTGGCCCCTGCACTCATCACGTCGAGGCGACCGACCTTGTTCATCTCCACAAGGAAGCTGACGCCCTGCACCGGCGCGACGGCGAAGAGTTCATAGCAGCGGTTGGGATCGCTCGGGTCGCTGCCGGAATACATTTCGAGGCCTATCGGGAACTTCATGCGCGCCTCCGCCGGCGTCATGCCGAACGTCACGCCGCAATAACCCTGCGCAGTGACAGCGCCGCATGACGCAAGCGCCGCCTGCTCCGCTGCGTCGGCATTGGGATCGAGCGGGGCCGGTTCGACCGCTTCAGGCGCGTGTGCATGCTCCTCTTCCGGCGCAGGAGCCTCCCCGCAAGCGGCAAGCACCAGCGCAACGGCGGCGACGAGCGAACGCATGGAAATCATCTGCAATCAGAAGGGATCGAAGCAGTCATAGTTGCGCTGGCGGATGATCAGGCCGTCCTCGTACTCGATCACCTGGCAGATGCGGGCGCTCATTGCCTCGCCTGCGCGCACCGAACCGACCGGCGTACGCGGATAACCGCGCCAAGTGTATTCGAGGATCACACGATCGCCGACTTCGGTGACTGTGTGAATGTCGTAGATCTGGCGCTCCATCAGCTTCGCGCCCGATTCGGCGCCGGCAAGAATATCGCCAAGCTCCCGCTGGACGCCGTTAGGAATGAGGCGGTTGGGAAATTCCTGCTGGACGACGTCGGGGTGATAGAAGGCAGCGAGTTCATCGCCAGTGGCGCCGCCTTCGACGGCCGAAATATAGGCCCGAGCCTTTCTTTCGAGCGACATGCGCCTTCTCCCTGAGTCGGGAAAGTCTAGAGCACCATCTGGGTTTGAGTCACCAGCGCGACGTTCCGGCCGGCTTCTGTTGTAATTTTCGTCTGCCAGACCGAGGTGCGGCGGCCGATGTGGACCGGCGTGCAGTGGCCAAGGACGGTTTCGCCTTCCTTTGCGGAGCCGAGGAAATTGGTCTTGCTTTCAAGCGTGGTCGTGCCGTTGGCGCCTTCGGGCAGGTTCAGCGTCGCGCCGAAGGCGCCCAGCGTGTCGGCGAAGGACATGATCGCGCCGCCATGAAGGATCTGCCCCGCCGTGCACAGTTCGGGCCGGACCTTGACCTTGCCGCGTATCCCCTCCTTCGCGGCTTCGACGATTTCGATCTCGAGAAGATGTGCGAAAGGCAGCGGCGCGATGCCGGGCAAAAGCCTGAATTCGGGCATGAGGGTTTCCTGTCGGACGTTCGTGTCAACGGCCGACAGGTGACAACGCCGGCTTTGCCGGCGTCAACCACGTTGCAGGTAACCGGAAAAAGCGGAGAGCGGCTGCGCTGAAGACCGCTCTCCCAAGGTCGCCCATTGAGGGGGCGGGGTTCAGGGTTTCGCGATGATGACGCGGTGCTGGGGCGCAAGCGCGGCCAGCAGCCGGTTTTGCGAGCCGAAGGGAACCTTGTGCTTGTCCATCGCCTTCTGCAGCGCCTCGACCAGCGCGAAGAAATCGCTTTCGGTGACCGCCATCCCGCGATGCGCCTCGGTCATGCTGCGGCCCTGATAGGTGCAGCCGCCGTTGAGGATCTGGCAGAACTGGTCGACGAGCTGGGCCTTCACGCGCGCCTGGTCAGTGCTTTCGAAAAAGGGACGCGTCCGCGCGTCGGCAAGAAGATTGATCATGAAGTCGTCCATGATGGCGACGAGGCCGGCCTTGCCGCCAAAATCCTCGAACAGCTTCGTGCCCGAGGTGATGACCGGCGCATCAGGCGGCGTCTTCATGGTCATGGCCGACTGGGCGGCTGCTGGACCCGTCATGGCCAGGATGAGGAGCGATGCGATGAGCTTTTTCACTTTTGTTGACTCCGGAACGATGACTCAGAAGCCGACCTGAAGGGACGCGTAGACGCCCTTCTGGTCGCCGACGACGATGTTGCCGAGATCGGCATAGGCCAGCGTGACCGAGACATTCTTGGTCGGCGCCCAGGCGATGAAGGCGTCGAACGCCGTGTCTTCCGCGAGGCCAGCAAGATTGTCGGGCTTGGTGCGCACTTCCGCGCCGATGGCGAGGTTGCGGTTGAGCAGATAGGCGGCCGAGGCCTCGAACTGCGGCTCATAGTCGTCGTTGCCGGCCGACCCATGGCCGAGGATGCCGAACTGGTTCGCCTTGGTGAAGCGCACCGTGCCGTTGAGCAGCAGAGACTGGCCGAGATAGAGCTTGGTGGCCGAGACATAGAAGTCCGTGCCGTCCGCATCGGCGGCGCCGAGCGAAGTGACCAGCGCGTCTTCCGAATTGTCCTTGTACTGGACGCCGACAGAGACCTGCGGGATCCAGCTATCCTGCTCGAGGATGGCGTCGCCGAAGAGACGGACCTTTGCGCCGTAGGTCGTCACGTCGATCTTGAAGTCAGGGCCGAGGCCGAGGGCGACGCCCACATCCTGCAGGTTGAACTGCTGCTGCGAGACAGAAAGTTCGACACGGTTGTTGATGGCGACCAGCGCGCCGAAGGATTCGAGCGCAAAATCATCTGTCTCGACGCGCGTGAAATAGGCCGAGCCGCCGATCTGGTCGCGCGTGCCATAGCCGCCGATGAGCGCCCAGGGCGTAAGGCCGCCGCCGGCCGCGCCTTCGACCTGGCTGACGCCGCCGGTAAGCAGGAGCTTGCCGGACATGTTGTTCATGCCTGCGGTCTGCGCCGAGGCGGGCGCGGCGAAGGCAACGCTCATCACCGTCGTCAGGGCGCAGGCTATCGTCGCCGCGGATGCGGCGTTTGCTG
>DATBNA010000403.1:0-8033 GCA_036554545.1 Hyphomonadaceae bacterium | reverse complement strand
CCGCAGCATGTACTGCGCTGGCGCAACCAGAGATGGGCGGAGGAGATCGGGCTGGGCGCGCTGAGCGACGGGCAGTGGATTGCGCACTTTGGAAAGTTCGAACCGCTGAAGGGCTCGCTCGAAAAACCGCTGGCGCAGGCTTATCACGGTCACCAGTTCCAGGTTTACAACCCGCAGATCGGAGATGGGCGCGGCTTTCTCTTCGCGCAGCTTCGCGACGGGAAGGGGAGGCTGCTCGATCTTGGCACCAAGGGGTCGGGACAGACGCCGTGGTCGCGGACAGGCGATGGACGGCTGACGCTGAAGGGCGGCGTGCGCGAAATCATGGCGGCAGGCATGCTGGAGGCGCTGGGCGTCTATACGTCGAAGGCGTTCTCGCTGATCGAAACGGGCGAGGATCTGCACCGGCACGATGAACCCTCGCCGACGCGATCTTCCGTGCTGGTGCGGCTTTCACACAGCCATATGCGGTTCGGGACGTTCCAGCGGCAGGCCCATCAGGGCGATGCGAATGCGATCGGGAAGCTGGTCGAATACTGCATCCGGCATTTCCATCCGCAGGTCTCCGGCGCGGACATGGCGGCGTCGGCGGCGGGACTGCTGCGCGAAGTGGTGCTGGCGACGGCGGAGCTTGCCGCATCCTGGATGTCGGCCGGTTTCGTGCACGGCGTGCTCAACACCGACAACATGGTGGTGACCGGCGAGAGCTTCGACTACGGGCCGTGGCGCTTCCTGCCCTATTCGGATCCGAGCTTCACGGCGGCATATTTCGACGAGACGGGACTCTATGCGTTTGGGCGGCAGCCGTCGGCGGCGCTGTGGAACCTGTCGCAGCTCGCTTCCTGCCTGACCCTGGTGTGCGAGGTAGGCCCGCTGGAGAAGGCGCTGGAGGAGTTCGAGCCGGTCTATCGTGCAGCGTTCCGCCGGCGGATGCTCGGCGTGCTGGGGATCAAGCCGGGGACGGAAGAGGAGGATCTGGCGCTGCTGAAGGCGCTGTTCGGCTGGATGGGACAGACGCGGGCGCGTTGGCCGCAGGTTTTCTTCGACTGGTTCTGCGGTCCGGCGAGCGAGCTGCGGGCTGCAGGAAGCGCGCTCGCCAAGCTCTATGGCGAGCCGGAGTTCGAGCCGGTGCGGTCGCTGCTGCTGAGCCATGAGCCGGAGCGACCGGAGAGATTGCAGCACACGTATTTCTCGGCGGCTGCGCCGGCCTCCATGCTGATCGATGAAGTGGAGAGCCTCTGGGCGAGAATCGCAGAGGATGACGACTGGTCGCCATTTTACGCGCATATGGACCACATCGAGACGGCCCGGCAGGCGCTTTCCCTCTCATAGGTAAATGGAGCGAGGACCCTGATTCGGCAGGGTTTCTGCGACCGCTTCGCACCGAAAAACCGGTGTCTCCTAGGGGTTTTGTTAACGGTTGTCGCGCGAGATGGGCGGCGGGGAATTGTGTCGATCGCGCGGGCTTATGAGTTCTGCTCCTCTTCCATTGGGTTCAGCATCGCCTCCCGAGGTGATCGAACAGGGCTTTGCCAAGGCCACTGAGCACCTTCTCAATTCCATTTCCGATGCGTTCGCCCTGATCGACCAGGAAGGCCGGGTCGTTCGAGCCAACATCGCCTATCGGCGGCTCACGGGTCCGGCGGGCGGGGCGCATGATGCATCCATCATCAATTTCCTGGAGGTCGAGCGGCGGGAAGCCTGCCGCGAGGCGTTACGATCGCTGGAAGAGAGAGCGCCGGTGCGTTCGCTGCAGCTGCGGTTCCGAATCGGGCACGAGCTGAAGCTGATCGATGCGGAGCTTTCCTGGCTGGGGCCGCACGGGCTGATCTCGTTCGTAGGTCGCGACGTGACGCGGCAGGACGTGCTCGAACGCGAGCGGATGGAGACGGCGACGGCGCGCGACGCCGTGGAGCAGGTCGGAGACATCGGCCACTGGCGCGCCGGGCGAGATTTCAAGCTGCAATGCTCGGCGGGGGCCTCGCGGATTCTCGGGCTCGATCCGGCTGCGCCGCCGCTGGTGCTGACAGATTTCGTGGAAATGATCCAGCGGGAGGATCGCGATGCTGCTGTCGCTGCGGCGCGCGAAGCCTTCGACAAGCGCAAGCCGCTCAAGCACTCCTTCCGCCTGCGCCGGCCAGACGGCACGACGCGCGTGCTGCGCGTGGCGGGCGCGCCATCGATCGATGCGCGCGGCCAGATCGAGGCGATGCATGGCGTCGTCGTGGACAAGACCGAAAGCCACGCCGCGCTGCAGGCGGCGATGAATTCCGATTCCACCGTGCGGCGTTTCGTGAAGGCCGCGCCCATGCCGATCTGCATGTACGACAAGGACATGCGCATCCTGATGGCCAGCGACAGCTGGATCGAGGAGCGCGGCATGCCGGAAGAAGAGCTGCTCGGCCGGTCGATGTATGACGTCCTGCCGTGGATTCCCGAAAAATGGCGCGTCGTTCACCGGCAGATCCTGCGCGGCGAAGCCATGCGCCACGAGCGCGATGTGTTCGACAAGCCCAAGGGCGGACAGGGCTGGCTGAAATGGTCGGCAGCGCCGTGGCGCGACGGCAATGGCGAGATCGGCGGCATCGTGATCATGCACGAGGACGTCACCGATTTCGTGCAGGCCCAGCATGAGGTGGAGTCATCCAAGGAGCGGATGTCGTTCGGCCTCTCGATCACGCAGATGATGGTCTGGGAGCTCGATTTCGAAACGCGCCAGATCTATCTCGAAGGCGACTGGAAGCAGTTCTTCCCGCAGAAGCCGACGTTCGATTCAATCACCGGCTCGGAATCCTGGGTCCATCCTGCCGATCGCGACATGCTGGCCAACAGATGGCGGGCGCATCTTGCCGGCGGCCCGCCGTACAGCGCCGACTATCGCGTGACGCTGGCCGACGGACGCGAGATCTGGCACTCGGCGTCGATCCGCATCCTCAAGACGGTGAAGGGTTCGCCCGCACGCGCCTTCGCCATGATCCAGGACGCGACGGCCCGCAAGCAGATCGAGATCAAGGCGATGGACGCCGAACAGCGCGCGCTGGTCGCGGCGGCGGCGAAATCCGACTTCCTCTCCAACATGAGCCACGAGATCCGCACGCCGCTCAATGGCGTTCTGGCGGTCTCGGAAGTACTGGCGCGCACGCCGCTGGACGACAAGCAGGCAGAAATGGTGCGCCTCATCGGCACGTCGGGCCGGACGCTGCTGCGTGTGATGGACGACCTCGTCGAATTCTCGCGCCTTGAGGGCGATCAGCTCGAATTCGACATCCGTCCTTTCGAACTGGAAGAGACGATCCGCACCACCTGCGAGGCGGCGCGGACGCGCGCGGAAGCCAAGGGCCTGCGTTTCGACAGCTTCGTCTCGGCGACGTGCGACGGCGTGTTCCGGGGCGATCCGGTGCGTATCGGCCAGGTGCTGGGCAATCTGCTCAACAACGCCGTGAAGTTCACCGATAAAGGCCACATCAGCGTGTCCGCCACGGTGGAGGATACGCCGGCCGGCAAGACGCAGCTTCGCCTCGCTGTCACCGACACAGGCGTCGGCTTCGCGCCGGAACTGGCCGAGCGGATCTTCGAGCGGTTCGAGCAGGCGGACATTTCCACCTCGCGCAGGTATGGCGGTCTTGGCCTCGGGCTTTCGATCGTCAAGCGGCTGGTCGAAATGATGCAGGGCGACGTGATGGCGCGGTCGAAGGAGGGCGAGGGCTCGACCTTCGAAGTGATCGTGCCGATCTCGCGCGACCGGATCGCTGCGTTGGGCGCGCTGACGGCGGTGGAAGTCGAGGACTTCGACACGGAGACGCAGATCGAGAACCTCCACCTGCTGGTGGCGGAGGACAACCCGATGAACCGCCGGGTGGTGGAGCTGCTGCTGGCGCAGAGCGGCCTTACCATCACGTTCGCCGAGAACGGCAAGGAAGCTCTCGAGAAGTTCTCGGAGGGATATTTCGATCTTGTCCTGATGGACCTGCAGATGCCGATCATGGGCGGCCTTGCGGCTACCCGCGCTATCCGCGACTGGGAAAGGGACAACGGCCGGCGGCCGACGCCGATCATCGCCGTTTCCGCCAACGCCACGGACGAACACGTCCAGGAGGCCAAGGCAGCCGGCGCAGACGACCACGTCGCCAAGCCGATCGTGCGCGAGACGCTGTTCGAGGCGATCGCCCGATACGCGCAGCCGAATGAAAGCCGCGGGAAGGCCGCCGCCGATATCGGCGAGGACGATTTCGACCTCGACGAACTGGATATCGCGGTCTGAGTTCCTACTTCAAGCGCGCTGCGCGCAGATCCCGCATGCGGTTGTCGTCCCAGCTCAGTTGCGTGATGCGCCCGGCATTGTCGCGGTGGAGGCGGATCAGCATCATGCCCGACACGAAGGCGTCCCTGTAGGGCGGGTTAGGCTTCGTCACGGTGTCAGACCAGCCGTCGATCCGCAGCACGAGCTGGGCGTTCTCGACGAAGACGCAGAAAACACCGAAACAGGATCGCAGGCGTATTCGCGGGAGGCCTACCGGATCACCTCGCCGATCGATCCTGGCGCAAAAACGTCAAACAGGATCAGGCCCAGCACGAGGATGTGCAGGGCCGCTATGAGCGCGGTGATGCTGACGAAGTCGGGCTTGTAGGTCTTGTGCCGGAAGACATGCTGGGCAAAGAGGCCGCCGATGATGCCGAAGGTAAGGTCGAGAAGTTGCAGGCGGATCTCTGGCTTGCGCCAGCCCTGACCGACAGCCGCGAGCTTGTCCTGCCAGTAGAGCATGAACGAGCCGATCCCCGCGATGAGATAGAGCGCCGCCACCCAGACAGGCAGGCGCCCGGTGATGATGTCGGCGCTTAGCAGGGCCAGGATAACGGCTGCGCCGACTACACGCGTGGCGACGCCCATTACGGTGTGCGGCGCGTGCGAGCGGGCTTCTACAAATGACTTTGGCGGCGGCGGGGGCGGCGGCATATCGCGAACGAAGATCACGTCGAGCGCCACCGGCCGGCCGGCCTTGTCCTTCCCGACGGTGTATTCGAGCTTGTCGCCATGCCGGGGCCGATCGACGCTTTTGCCGATCGACTTCATGTGGACATAGATCTTGCCAGCGCTGCCCGGCCTTCGGATGAATCCGAAGCCGCGATCGTCGCGCCAGTCGACCAGAACACCTGTTTCGCGCGTCACACGACCCCCTCCGGGACTGCGCCTATTTGTTCGCCCTGTTGTTTACGAGATCCTGAACCACAGCGGGATCTGCAAGCGTAGATGTGTCGCCAAGGTTTGAAAAATCGTTTTCAGCGATCTTCCTGAGGATGCGCCGCATGATCTTTCCGGAACGTGTCTTGGGCAGGCCCGGCGCAAACTGGATGAGATCAGGCAAGGCGATTGGCCCGATTTCCTTGCGAACCCAGTTTACCAGCTCCTTCCTGAGGTCATCTGTCGGCTGTACGCCTGCCATGAGCGACACATAGGCGTAGATGCCTTGTCCCTTGATTGGATGCGGGTATCCGACGACAGCGGATTCCGCGACCTTGGGATGCGCCACCAGCGCGCTTTCGACTTCGGCGGTGCCGAGGCGATGTCCGGAGACGTTGATGACGTCGTCAACCCGCCCGGTGATCCAGTAATAGCCGTCCGCGTCGCGGCGGCAGCCGTCGCCGGTGAAATACTTGCCCGGATAGGTCTTGAAGTAGGTGTCGACGAAGCGGGCGTGGTCGCCATAGACGGTGCGCATCTGGCCCGGCCAGGAGTCGAGGATACAGAGATTGCCGGCCGCGGGACCTTCCAGGACTTCGCCCTTGTCGTTCACCAGCTGCGGCCGGATCGAGAAGAAGGGCTTGGCTGCCGAGCCGGGCTTCAGTGCGTGGGCGCCGGGCAGGGGCGTCATCAGCGTCGCGCCCGTTTCGGTCTGCCACCAGGTATCGACGATAGGACACCGCTGTTCGCCGACAACACGGTAATACCACTCCCACGCTTCAGGATTGATCGGCTCGCCGACCGATCCCATCAGCCGCAGCGACTTGCGCGAGGAGCCGGTGACGAAATTGTCGCCCGCGCCCATCAGGGCGCGCAGAGCGGTCGGCGCGGTGTAGAAGATCGACACCTTGTGCTTGTCGATCGTCTTCCAGAAGCGAGAGGCGTCTGGCCAGGTCGGGATGCCTTCGAACATCAGCGTGGTTGCGCCGTTGGCCAGCGGTCCGTAGACGACATACGAGTGTCCGGTGACCCAGCCGACGTCGGCCGTGCACCAGAAGACTTCGTTGGGGCGATAGTCGAAGACGATCTCGTGCGTGATGGACGCCCAGACGAGATAGCCGCCGGTGGTGTGCAGCACGCCTTTCGGTTTGCCGGTCGAACCGGAGGTGTAGAGGATGAACAGCGGATCTTCCGCGCTCATCTCCTCGGCGGGGCATTCGTCGCCGACGGATCTGGCGAGATCATCATACCAGTGATCGCGGCCTGTGGTCATGCTCATCTTGCCGCCGGTGCGTTTGATGACAACGACGGACTTTACGGTCGAGGCGGCGCCGAGCTTCTCGATAGCTGCATCTACGTTGGCCTTGAGCGGGATAGGTTTACCGCCGCGGACGCCTTCATCGGCGGTGATGACGTGGGTCGAGGCGCAGTCCGAAATCCGGCCGGCGATCGAGTCCGGCGAGAAGCCGCCGAAGATCACCGAGTGAATGGCGCCGATGCGCGTGCAGGCGAGCATCGCGTAGGCCGTCTCGGGGATCATCGGCATGTAGATGGTGACGCGATCGCCCTTCCTGACGCCTTGCGCTTTCAGCACGTTGGCGAAGCGGCACACCTGCAGATGCAGCTCCGAATAGGTGATGTGCTTCGATACCGACGGATCGTCGCCCTCGAAAATGATGGCGGTTACATCGGCCTTGTGGGGAAGGTGGCGGTCGATGCAGTTGGCGGAGACGTTGAGCGTGCCGTCCTCGAACCATTTGATGCGGAGGTCGTTGGGATCGCCGGTCTTGGAGATATCCCAGTTGACGTTCTTCACCTTTTTGTAGGGGCGCATCCAGTCGAGGCGCTTGCCGTGCTCGCGCCAGAAGGATTCAGGGTCTGCGACCGAGGCTGCGTACATCTCCTCGTACTTGGCGGCGTTCACCCGCGCCTTGGCGGCGAACTCCGGCGGCACGGGATAGATATGGCTCTCGGACATGGGGTGCGCTCCCGCTGTGACGGCTTCTTGAGAATACGTTCTGGCGCATTTCAGCAGGAAGATGAAGCGTCCCGGGTGAGGCGCCGAAGGCTGCTGCTAGCCCACGAACGCCTTCTCGATCACGAATTCGGCAGGGTCGGCGTTGGAGCCTTCCTTGAGGCCGGCCTTTTCGACCAGCGCCTTGACGTCGTTGATCATGTCCATCGAACCGCACACCATCACGCGGTCAACCTTTGGATCGAGGGGCGGAACTCCGAGGTCGGCGAAGAGGATGCCCTTTTCGATGCAGGTGGTGATGCGCTCCCGGTTGGGCCAGGGCTCGCGCGTCACGGTGGTGTAGTGAACCAGCCGGCCGACGTGTTCCCCGACAAGCGGGTCATCGCGCAGCGACTCGACCAGCTCCTGGCCGTATTTGAGTTCGCCAACCTCCCGGCAGGTGTGTGTAAGGATCACCTGCTCGAAACGCTGATAGGTTTCCGGATCGCGTATGATGGAGGCGAAGGGCGCAATCCCGGTGCCGGTCGAGAAGAGGTAGAGCCGCTTGCCGGGCGTCAGGGCATCGTGGACCAGCGTGCCGGTGGGTTTGCGGCCGAGCAGGACCTTGTCGCCCGGCTTGATGAGCTGGAGCTTCGAGGTGAGCGGGCCGTCGGGAACCTTGATCGAGAAGAATTCGAGTTCTTCGTCCCAGCTCGGGCTCGCGATGGAGTAGGCGCGTAGCAGCGGCTTTCCGTTCGGGCCCTCAAGCCCGATCATCACGAATTCGCCGGAACGGAAGCGGAAGGCGCCCGGACGCGTGATGCGGAAGGCGAACATGCGGTCGGTGTAGTGTTTCACCGACAGAACGGGCTCCTCGGTGGGCGCATTGGGAGACTTGGC
>DATBNA010000009.1:0-6374 GCA_036554545.1 Hyphomonadaceae bacterium | reverse complement strand
AGGGAAAGATAGCCTATATCGAGGTCATGACAATCGAACCGATCCATATCATCGGCGGCGGAATGGCCGGCTCGGAGGCGGCGTGGCAGGCGGCGAATCTCGGCGTCCCAGTTGTGCTGCACGAGATGCGGCCGGTACGGAAAACGCATGCGCACCAGACAGACGGCCTGGCGGAGCTGGTGTGTTCGAATTCGTTCCGGTCGGATGACTGGGAGCACAATGCGGTCGGCTTGCTTCACGAGGAGATGAGGCGCGCGGGCGGCCTGATCATTTCGATGGGAGATCGACACAAGGTGCCTGCAGGATCGGCGCTGGCGGTCGATCGCGACGGATTTTCGGCGGATGTAACAGCCGCGCTGAAGAAGCATCCGCTGGTGACGATCGAGCGCGGTGAAGTGGATGGCTGGCCGCCTGAATCGTGGGCGAGCGTGATCATCGCCACGGGGCCGCTGACGTCCGACAATCTGGCGAAGGCGATCCTTGCGAAGACAGGACAGGACTCCCTCGCTTTCTTCGATGCGATAGCGCCGATCGTGCACTTCGAGTCGATAGACATGAGCAAGGCGTGGCGGCAGTCGCGCTATGACAAGGCAGGACCGGGCGGAGACGCCGAAGCCTACATCAACTGCCCGATGAGCAAGGAACAGTACGAGGCCTTCATCGCTGCGCTGCTTGCGGGACCCAAGACAGAGTTCAAGGACTGGGAAGGCACGCCGTACTTCGAAGGCTGCCTGCCGATCGAGGTGATGGCCGAGCGCGGACCCGAGACGCTGCGCTACGGGCCGATGAAGCCGGTGGGGCTGACCAATCCGCATACGCCTGGCGTGAAGCCCTGGGCTGTCGTGCAGCTGAGACAGGACAACCGGCTCGGCACGCTGTGGAACATTGTCGGCTTCCAGACCAAGCTGAAGCACGGGGCGCAGACAGAGATCTTCAAGACGATCCCGGGGCTCGAGAATGCGCAGTTCGCGCGGCTCGGCGGCATCCATCGCAATACCTTCATCAATTCGCCTGCGCTGCTGGATGATCAGTTGCGGCTGAAGTCGGATCCGCGTGTACGTTTTGCGGGACAGGTGACGGGCGTCGAAGGATATGTGGAAAGCGCAGCGATGGGACTGGTGGCCGGACGCATGGCGGCCGCCGAGCAGCTGGGCCGGCGCATCGAAGCGCCGCCGGCGACGACCGCGCTCGGTGCGCTGGTCGGACATATCACGGGCGGGCATATTGCGCTGACAGGCGGCTCGTTCCAGCCGATGAACGTGAACTATGGACTGTTCCCGGAGGTTCAGGAGCAGGACTGGCGCGGACCGGATGGCAAGCGGCTGAAGGGCGCCGATCGCGCTCGTGCGCGCAAGCGCGAGATGTCGCTGCGGGCGCTGAATGATATCGACGGCTGGCTGCAGGGGCAGTTGGCGCCCGCGCCAGCGCTTGGCTAGTCTCGGCAGGAGTCGAGGGACGGAGGACGCGCCATGGCGCCGTCGGGACGCAGGAACAAGAAGAAGGTTGGCCAGGCGATCCGCCCGGGCGACAAGCGGCTGATCAACAGCATTTCAAGGGGCATTGCGGCAGCCGCGGCGGGCGGCGCCGAGGCCGCGCTTGTCGGAGCCGCCAGTGCGCCGGCCGCGTCGGCGGCGCCTCCGTTGCGGGCTGAGGAATCCTCCGTCCAGGAAGTCCGCGCCGCGCAAGAAGGCGCAAGGACGCTATTCGACATCAAGGACGATGGTTTCGTTTCCGCCCTGGCGATCACGCTGGTGCCCCGGGTTATGAAGGAGGGAAGCCGACGCGTCGCGGCTGTATCCCAACCGTTTGGCTTCGTCTGCAAGCTGGCAAACCGCGAGCGCCTCGCTGTCGTGGTCCCAGCAGGCTACGTCACCGACTTCGCGTCCATTCCGCGCCTGGTGCACTTCATCATTTCGCCGTTCGGCAAGCATGCCGAGGCGGCGGTGATCCACGACTGGCTCTATGCGCTGGGCACGCCGAAGGACAGGAAAAGCCGGCGCACAGCGGACAAGGCTTTCGCGAAGGCGCTGAGGCTGCTGGAGGTGAATTTCTTCAAGCGGACGATCATGTACCTTGCCGTGCGCCTGGGCGGCGGCGGGGGGTACGGGCTCGCGGAGGATTTCGTGTTCCGCAATCTCGAGGATCTGACCGTTCTGGATCCCCTGCCCGCGCGAGAGCCGTTCATGACGAGCTTTGCGCTGCACGTCACGCCGAAGGATACGCGCAAGAGCCGGATGGCGGCGAAGGCCGCGGCTACCGAAACGCCGCAAGGCGTTGTCTCCGGCGTCGGTAGCTGATCAGGGCGCGTTCGGGCTCTTTCCCCGCAGCAGTTTCGCGAAGCGCTCGCCAGGCTCCACGCCGGATGCCGCATTCTCGACCGCTGTCTCCGGTCCGAAGCGTTTCGAGTTGCTGAGGAGACCCCAGAGAGCGCGGAACAGGACGAGCGCCAGGACGCCGATCATCGGCTGGCCGAGCAGGAAGAGCGCGCCGGCGCCGGCGAAAATGCCGAAGTGCAGAACAATGATGCGGCCATAGGGCGACATCATCTCCTTGTCGGGCGAGGAGCGCCTCCATTCGCTTCTCCACACGAACTCCACGAGGAATACGATCACCTGGAAGGCGGCGATGGCGTAGATGATCCAGTCGACGTGAAGACCGCTCTGCAATCCGTATCGGAAGATGCCTTCGAGATCGGCGAAGGGGACGTCATCGGCCGACTGCTGATTTGAGATGCTTGCAAAGGCGACCAGGAACGTGCCGTGGACGAGGCAGAAAAGTCCGTAGTGCACAACGAAGAACGCCGAGAGGAACAGGCCGCCCAGGAGACCTCCGACGCCGAAGCGAAGGCTCGAGCCAAGGATGCGCGGGATCGTCATCACGCCGGCGACGATGTTTTCCATCCAGTAGAGCATCACCAGCGGGACGGCGGACCAGCCCCAAGCGAGGACGGCGTAGATGGGAAGCAGGTCGATAATCAGGCCGATGACGACAAGCGGGTTCGAGAGCGCGCGCGCCCAGTAGGCTGGATCGAGCAGTTTCTTCACTTGTCCGCCCCGTGATTCCCCGAGTAGTCACCAAATCTCGTCAGCCGCAATTTGGCCAGCCTACAACCTGTGCGTCAGAGCAGCCTGAAACATTCTCCATCGTTTTGACAGCGGCGTGCGCGGCCTGTGAGCGGGCGCGCTGATGCTGAGGTGGAGGATGGCCGGCCAGAACTGGGGCGAAAGCTCGCCCGCGGCGACGCGCGCAGTGACCCACCGGTCGGCTGCGTCTTCCGTGTCTGCGACAACCGCGAGGTAGGCTTCGCCGCAGCGGGTCAGCGCATCGAGCTGGTTCATCGAAACAGATGGGTGCAGCGCCTGTCCGGCAAGACGCGTCAGTGACGCCTCGGCCGCGAGGTGGCGGGTCTCGTGCGTGCCGCCGTGTTCATGGCCGGCGGAACGCAGATGGTCGTCGACAATATCGTCGAAGCGGTTGATGAGGTCGTGAAGCGGCGCGATGAGATCGGCGCGGTCGCGGACGACGCGCCCCAGCTCTTCCGCGAGATCGTGGCGCCGGATGGAGCTTTTCCCGGCGATCTGGTCAATCGTCTCGCGCCACCACTGGATGCGGATCTTGCCCAGCATCGCTTCCTTCGAACGGAGGGCGCGGCTGAGTTCATGGTGCAGGAGGTAGATGGCGACCAGCCGCTCGCGGGCCTCCGGGGGCGCATAGCGGGTGGCAAGCCAGCGGTTTTCGTCCGTCCGTTTGAGGCGGGCGTCGAATTCGGCAGCGCTTGCCAGATTTCCCGGATTGGACGTATCGCTCATGTTCAAATTCGATATCGCGGCCCTATTTCAGAGCCTGCTAGCCGTACACATAGAAAACAGAGGGTAATTTCATGGCTTTCTCGCTTCCCGCTCTGCCTTATGCGCGCAACGCCCTGGCGCCGCACATCTCCGAAAACACGCTGAATTTCCACTATGGCAAGCACCATCAGGCCTATGTGGACAACCTGAACAAGCTGGTGGCCGGCACGCCGCTGGAAAACCAGCCCCTGGAGGAAGTGGTCCGGCAGAGCTGGGCGGAAAAGAAGATGCCGGTGTTCAACAACTCCGGGCAGGTCTGGAACCACACTTTCTATTGGCACTCCATGAAGCCGAATGGCGGCGGCCAGCCGACCGGCGCAGTTGCCGAGAAGATCAAGCAGGCGTTTGGAGATTATGAAGGCTTCAAGAAAGCTTTCGCCGAGGCAGGCGCCACGCAGTTCGGCTCGGGCTGGGCCTGGCTGGTGCTTAACGGTGGTAAACTGGAAGTCCGCAAGACCGGAAATGCCGAGACGCCGCTGACGGAAAAAGGTGTTACCCCGCTGGTAACCATGGACGTCTGGGAGCACGCCTACTACCTGGATTTCCAGAACGCGCGCCCGAAATACATCGATACGTTCTTGAACGAATTGGTAAATTGGGACTTCGCTAACCAGAATCTCTCCGACGCGAAGTAACGCCTGTTCCGAAGGCATTCGAGCGGATTGCTCGATCGGAATTAGCTCTTTCGACAGACTCCACTGGCGTAATCGCATCCTGAGGTAGCCCGACCAGATCGGGCGAAACCGGGGTGCGAGGGCGTCATGATCTCTGCTTCCAAACAGACTGCGGCCCGCCGCGGACCGCCGCCGAACCTGAGCCTTCTCGAAGGCGCGATCGAGCGCAACGGCCTGCACCCCTTCTTCCAGGGCAAGTTCTCCGTGGAGACCGGTAAGGTGGTCGGCGTCGAGGCGCTGGCCCGCATCGCCGGCCCGCAGGCGGACCTTGCGCCTGCCCCCTATGTCGAACTCGCCGAGCGCACCCAGCGCATCGACGGCCTGACGCTCGCCATGGCGCGCACGGTCGCCCGCTGCGTTATGGATTTTAACCGCGTGGCGCCGGTGCAGTGCGCGATCAACATCAGCCCGATGTCGCTCAACCGGCCGGAGTTTGCGCGCCAGGTAGCGATGGTCATAAACGAGACCGGTCTCGAGTGCGAGCAGTTCACGCTGGAAGTGACTGAAGCAAGCGATGCCGAATACGGACCGCATGCGCGCGCGACGATGCTGGCGCTGCGCCAGCAGGGCTTCGGTCTGGCCGTCGACGATTTCGGCGCCGGCACGACAAATATCGACCGGCTGAAGGACCTGCCCTTCACCGAAGTGAAGATCGATGCGGCGTTCACGAAGCTTGCGATGAGCGAGGCCTATGCGCGCACCGGCATCGTGAACTGCGTAAAGATCGCCAAGGAGCTTGGCCTGAAGGTCACGGCGAAGGGCATCGAGACGCAGCAGATGTGGGACTTCTGCAAGTGGCTGGACGTCGACGAAGCGCAGGGCTTCCTGCTCGCTCGCCCCCTCCCCCCGCACGAGTTCAAGGGCCTGCTGGAGCAGGGCTAATCCAAGCCGTGACCTGACGGCGCCTTGCGGCGCGCCCGTCTTCGCCGTTCTATCGGTCAAGACGAGGAACGCGCCATGCCAGCTGCAGAGTACAAGACCATCACCGTGAAGCCGATCTCGCCCATGCTGGGCGCGGAGATCGAGGGCGTCGACCTGTCCAAGCCGCTTAGCAATGCGCAGTTCGACGACATCCACACGGCGTTCCTGAAGCACCACGTCATCTTCTTCCGCGACCAGAAGCTGACGCCAGAGCAGCATCTCGATTTCGGGCGGCGCTGGGGCACGCTCAATGTGCATCCCTATGTGAAGGGGATGAACGGCTATCCGGAGATCCTCGAGATCATCAAGGAGCCGAGCGAGAAGATAAACTTCGGCGGCGGCTGGCACTCCGACATGAGCTTCCTGGAGGAGCCGGCGCTGGGTTCGATCCTGCATGCGATCGAAGTGCCGGAGGTCGGCGGCGACACACTGTTCGCGAGCCAGTATGCGGCATGGGATGCGCTGTCGCCGGGATTGAAGAAGACGCTGGAGGGTCTGCGCGCGATCCACTCGGCGGCGGAAGAGTATGGCGCGAGCGGCGCGTCGTCGAAGAAGCGCGCGTCGATGGATTCGGAAGTCGTCGGCGACGATGTGCCGGAGTACGAGCATCCTGTGGTGCGCACGCATCCAGAGACGGGGCGCAAGGGGCTCTATGTGAACCCGGCCTTCACGCTGCGCTTTGCCGGATGGACGAAGAAGGAGTCGCGGCCATTGCTCGAATACCTTTTCGAGGTCTGCCGGCGCGAGGCCTTCACCTGCCGCTTCCGCTGGCGCCCGGGCTCGCTGGCCTTCTGGGACAATCGCTGCGTCTGGCACTACGCCCTCAACGACTATCACGGCCAGCGCCGCCACATGCGGCGGGTCACGGTGAATGGGGATCGAGTGAGGTAGGGCGCGTTGGGTCTCGGTCTTTGGAGCCCTGCAGCATCAG
>DATBNA010000668.1:0-5121 GCA_036554545.1 Hyphomonadaceae bacterium | reverse complement strand
TACCAGCTCGTCTCCATGGCGCTCAACACGCTTGGCATCCAGATCGAACCCACCGCCGTCGATTTCATGCCGACCGACCTGCCAATGCCCGCAACGGCCCCGCGCCCGAACGCCCCTCGCCTTTCAACCCCGCGTATCGCGCCGATTCCGGTCGCAAACCTCACGCCAGATAAGCGCGCGCTAGTCGCGGCGCAGATCCGCCCCGACGGCTCGCTGTTCAACCTCTACGGCACGATGGCCAACCATCCGAAGCTCTACACGCCGCGTGTCCGCTTCGGCTCCTACCTCCAGCGCGACAGTCTCCTGGATCCGCAGACGCGCGAGCTCGCCATCATGCGCACCGCATGGAACATCAACGCTCCCTACGAGTGGGGCCATCACGTCGAGGCAGCGAAAGCCGCCGGGCTCACCGACGCCGAGATCGCCCGCATCGCCCGCGGCCCCTCCGCCGCCGGCTGGACCGAACGACAGCGCGTCGTTCTTCAGGCTGCCGACGAACTCCGCCGCGAAGCCTTCATCTCGGACGCTACGTGGGACACACTCGCGCGGCACTATGACATGAAGGAGCGCATCGAGATCGTTTACACCGTAGGCGGCTACACGATGACCGGTCTGGCGATAAACTCCTTCGGCATCCAGCTCGAACCCGGCTATCCGGAGATGCCGCGCTAGAGACACAGCTCAGGCGCGCTTCGCTGTCTTCTTCGCCGGACGCGCCGCTGCTTTCTTCGAGGTGTTCACCGCGACCGCGGCGCAGATGAGCGCCTTGAACGCCTTCTCATCGATCTTCTCGCCCTGCCTGAAGTCGATCGCGCGCCGTGTCGCGCCCTCGAGGCTGGAGTTGAACAGTTTCGAGGGATCGGCCACCGACGCGCCTTTGGCGAACGTCGTCTTCACATGCGTCTTGTAGGACTCGCCCGTGCAGATGATGCCATCATGCTCCCACACCGGAATGCCCCATTTCCAGCTTTCGACGACATCGGGATCGGCCTCCCTTATGAGCTTGCGGATACGGCCGAGCATCTCGCCGCGCCAGTCGCCCAGCTCCCTGATGCTCGCATCGATCAGCTTCGAGGGATCGCCCGCAGGCGTGGCGGCGCTCTTCTTCATGGGGGTTGCCTTCTTCATGGTCCTCTGCTCGCGCAGTGTTGGCCTACATCTTCTCGCCGGGCAGCCTGCTCGCCTGCTTCGCCCAGTCGGCAAACTGCGCCTCGTCGAGCTTTCCCTCATGGATGTCGTAATAGCGCACCGCCGGATACTTCGACTTGCCGGCCGGCGGCGGATCGAGCTGCGCACCCTTGAAGAAGGTCACCTTCACGTATTTCGCAAAGACATGAAAGCTGGCGAACCACAGATCGTCTTCAAGGCCATAGAAGGGCGAGTTCCACTTCACCGCCTTGCGCACTTTCGGGACGACACGCGTGATGATCGCATCGAGCCTGCGTCCGACGTCGCGTTGCCAGCCCGGCATCGCCGCGATGTAAGCCTGCACGGGTCCATCGCCATAGCCCTTTGCAATCTGCGGATTGCCGCCCGACAGGCGCACCACCCCGTCAGCGCCCGGCTTCAGCGCCTTGCGCGGCTTCATCGCCTTCGCAGCGCTTTTCCTCGCAGGCGCCTTTTTCGCAGCTTTCACCTTGGCCATTGCGTCGGCTCCTACGCGCCGGCGCCTTCACGCCGCTTGGCGAAATACGGCAGGAAGAACATGTAGAGCCCGCTGATCGCCAGCAGCGCCAGCGGAAGCAGCGGCACGTACGACATCCAGACGACGGGCTCTTTCTGCATCAGCGCCACAGTGGTGGCGACGACGCTCGCCAGGAAGGCGACCGACACCCAGCGATGAAACTGCCTGACAAATCTGTTCCAGTTCATTTGCTTCTCCCCTGATTGACGCTGCAGACGTCAGTCCGGCCGCGCCAGAACCTGATCCAGCTTCCCGAAGAACTGCTTCCATCCGGCATGCGCGCCGCCGAAGGCCTGCTTCTGCTCGGGCCGGAAACCTTCCTGCTCCATGCGCAGGTGCGTTCCCTTGCCCGTCGGCGTCAGCGTGAAGGTCACCACGCTCTTCAGCTTGAACGCAGGATCATCGTGATCGAAGTCCCAGGTGTAGGCGAGCGTCCGGTTCGGCTCGATGGTGAGCACTTCGCAGTCCAGCACGCCGCCCCACTCGCCGCGCAGGTTGAACCTGTGGCCCACCGCCGGCTTGAAGTCGTTCTTCATCAGCCACTCTTCTATCAGATGCGGCTGCGTCAGCGCCCGCCACAGCTTCTCCGGCGGATGGAAGAACTCGCGTTCGACGACGACGGTTTTTGTCTGGCTCATTGGTCCATCCTCTTGAGGAGATCTTCGAGGTCGTCGAACCGGCTTTCCCAAAAGCCGGCCATCTTGCTCGTCCAGTCGATCAGCGGCGACAGCGCGCTGAGCTGCGCGCTGTAGTGCGTCTCGCGACCCTGATGGCGGCCGCGCACAAGCCCGGCCTCCTTCAGCACCCCCAGGTGTTTCGAGACCACCGGCTGCGAGACCCCCGCCCGCGCCGTCAGCGCCCCAACTGTCTTTTCTCCTTCGCGGCACAACCGCTCGAAAATGGCGCGCCGGGTCGGATCGGCAAGCGTCCGGAAGAGCACATCGTGGGCCTTCGACATTTTGATCCATACCCCGTCAGCTATGGATTGATATATAGCTAGAAAGCTATGAGTCAAGCGAAAAAATTCCACGCCGAAACTGCACGTCACGGAAAACCCGGAACCCGCCGCTACGCCAACGCGCCGCCGCACCGCTCGCCTTCTCGCGATCCTCGACGCTGGTCGCATGGAGATGCTAGAGGCGAAGCTGGAAGAGTCCGGGAGATGTTGATGCTGATTGACCGCTCGATTGCCGCTGTTGTCACCGGAGGCGCCTCGGGCCTCGGCAAGGCCACCGCCCAGGCTCTCGCGAAGGCCGGCGCCCGCGTGGCGATCTTCGACATCAATGCGGACGCGGGGGAAAGCGTAGCGAAGGAAGTCGGCGGCGTGTTCTGCAAGGTCGACATCCTTAGCGAGGCAAGCGTCGTCGCCGGCTTCGAGAAGGCCCGGGCCGCCAACGGGCAGGAGCGCATCTGCGTCCACTGCGCCATGACGGCGCGGCGCGGCAAGACGCTCGCCTTCGACAAGACGACCGGCGGATACAAGCGCACGTCCACAGAGGACTACGCCTTCGGCGTCGAAGGCATCCTTGTCGCCAGCTATCGCATCGCCTCGCTCTCGGCGCTCGGCATGGCCAGCCTCGCCCCGCTCGAAGACGGCGAGCGCGGCGTCATTACCCTGACAGCGTCGGTCGCCGCCCAGGACGCCCAGATCGGCCAGGTCATCTACGGCTCCGCCAAGGCTGGCGTGAATGGCCTCGTCCTGCCGATGGCGCGCGACCTGATGGACCTCGGCATCCGCGTCAACTCGATCATGCCCGGCATCTTTGCGACGCCTCTCATGCTCGGCGCGCCGCAGAACGTGCTCGACAGCCTCGCGGCGTCGGTCCCCTTCCCGAAGCGGTTGGGCAAGCCGGAAGAGTTCGCCAGCCTCGCGCTGGAGCTCGCCCGCAACACCTACTTCAACGGACAGTGCCTCCGCCTCGACGGCGCCATCCGCATGGCGCCGCGCTAGCGCCGTCCGCTATCGGCCGAGCGGCTTCGCCCTGGCCGCGCCGTGGTCAGCAAGGATCATGGCGGCGCATGCGGTCACGTTGCAGCCGGTCGGGATGTGCAGGAATTCATTCGGGCCATGAGCGTTCGAATGCGGCCCAAGCACCCCGGTGATCAGGAACTGCGCTTCAGGGAAACGCTTCCCGAGCATTCCGATGAACGGGATCGAGCCGCCCTCCCCCATCAGCGCGGCTGGCTTGCCGAAAGTCGCTTTCGATGCGGCCTGGATCGACTTCTCCAACCATGGGCTGAGAGGCGGCGCGTTCCAGCCGGCGCCGGCCTGCTCGGCTTCGAACTTCACCTTCGCGCCCTGGATCGGCTTTGCGGTGAGCGCCTTCTTCACCGCTTTGGTCGCCTCTTCGGCGTCGACCGTTGGCGGCAGCCGCAGGCTGAGCTTCAGCGTCGTCTTCGGCCGCAATACGTTGCCGGCGCTGGCCGGCGCGGGCAGCCCTTCGGCTCCAACGACCGTGAGCTGAGGACGCCATGTGCGGTTGAGCACCAGCTCGGCGCCATCCACCCTCGGCGGCTGCGTCTTTCCGGCAAAGGGAAACTTGCGCCAGACCTGTTCGCCAAGCGCTTCGGCGGCGACCTTGGCCTGCGCAACCCGGTCCTTCGGAATCTCGGCCTGCACGTCGGCCAGGATGACCTCACCGGTTTCTTCCGATTCCAGGCGGGACAGGAGTGCGCGCGCAATCCGGAAACTGTCCGGCACGATTCCGGAAGCATCGCCCGAATGGACGCCCTCATCGAGGACGGAGACCGTCAGCAAGCCGCCGACCAGACCGCGCAACGACGTCGTCAGCCACATCTGGTCATAATTTCCGCAGCCCGAGTCGAGACAGATCACCAGCGAAGGCGATCCGATCCGGTCTTCAAGATGGTCGATATAGAAAGGCAGGTCGTAGCTGCCGCTTTCCTCACACGCCTCGATCAGGATGACGCAACGCGCGCGCGGTACGTTCTGCTTCTGCAGGGCCAGCAGCGCCGTAACCGATGCATAGATCGCATAGCCATCGTCCGCCCCGCCACGGCCATAGAGCTTGTCCTCGCGCATCACGGGCGTCCACGGCCCCAGCCCTTCCGACCAGCCCGTCATCTCCGGCTGCTTGTCCATGTGGCCGTAAAGCAGGACGGTATCCCTGGACTTTCCCGGAAGCGTGCCCGGCGCTTCGATCAGGATCACCGGCGTGCGGCCCTTCAGGCGAACCACCTCGATCGTGGCCCCGGGAAGCGCGCGGATCTTCTCCTTTGCCCAGCGCACCATATGTTCGACCGCGCGATCGATGTGGCCGTTGGCCTGCCAGTCAGGGTCGAAGTGCGGGGACTTCGCAGGGATACGTATGTATTCGGTGATCTCGGAAACGATCTCCTTGTTCCAAATCCCATCGACGAATTTCTTCAAGGCAGCCCGGTTCATCGACAAGTCCCGCAACAACTGACGATCCCGA
>DATBNA010000666.1:0-5440 GCA_036554545.1 Hyphomonadaceae bacterium | reverse complement strand
AAGAAGAAGCTGAAGCAGGACAAGCCGATGACCGACGAATACGCCGTCATGATCGACACGCGCGATCCACTCGATATCGGCGAGGCGGCCACGAAGGTCGAAAACACCGCCTATGTCGACTCATGGAAGACGAGCGAGTAGCTACGCTTCGTGGGCTACGATCTCTACATCACGCCGAAGCAATTCGACTTCCAGGCCATGTTCGACTGGCTTGGATGGCGCGAACACTATGAACAGGGCGAACGCCAGGTCCGCTATTCCAACGAGGACACCGGCGTCTATTTCTCGTTCGATTTCTACGACGAGCCGGCGCAGGAAGAAGGCGAGAGGCGCCAGCCGTACATCTCCTTCAACCTCAACTACAACCGCCCGCATGTCTTCGGCCTCGAGGCCGAGCCGGAAGTCGCAGCCTTCCTGAAACAGTTCGAGTCGACAATCGACGACCCGCAGATGGAAGGCATGGGACAGGGCCCATATTCGCGTGACGGCTTCCTGCGCAGCTGGAACGCCGGCAACCGGTTCGGCTTCCAGGCGGCCGGTTCGAGTTCGCAGCCGCCGCCGCCATGGTCCGCTGATCCCGCGCTCATCGAGGCGATCTGGAAATGGAATTACGGCCGCGCCGCGCTGCAGAAGACGGCCGGAAACCAGGTCTTCGTTCCGCGGATAACGTGGTTTCTGCCGGCGAACGCCGATGCTCCCGTCCCCGCGGTGAACTGGACCGAACGCGTGCCGACGATGATACCCGAGGCGCTCGTCAGCCACATCGCGCTTGTCCGCCAGCCGCGGCAATCGCTCATGAGAATGTTCGGCCTCTCCTCATCGGACGACCGGAAGTTCGAATTCCGCCTGGCAAGCGTCAAAGGCATCGCACACATGGCCGGCATGGACCGCGGCGACGCCCACGGACAACCCGTCTTCTACACGCCGCTGGTCCAGAGCGCCGACATGAACCGGCTCTTCTCCGGCGCCTGGCCTCGGGATCCGGCCAGCTTCATCGCGACCGAACTCGTCTGCGGCGCCGACCTTGTCTCCCTCATGAAACGGTAGGCCCGGCCGGTTGCCTGCATCCGCGGCCGGCCTAGATTCCGGTCGTCCTTTCACGGAGGATTTCATGAAGCGCCTCGGCCTTGTCGCCTCCATCCTCGTCCTCGCCGCCTGCGCCCCAAAGGAGGAGCCATCTGCCAAAACGCCGCCGGCTCCTGCCGTCGCAACCGCACCGGCTCCTGCGGTTGAACCGGCGCCCGCGCCCGACACCCGCGTTGCCGCCATGAATCTGATGTGTGGTGATCAGCCTTTCCGCGTTGCCTTCGAGGAAATGCGCGCCGTTGTGCTCAACGCCGATGGCAGCAACACTGATCTTCCGAAACTCGAGTCTTCAGCCACGTCCGAGCCCGGCGTTATGACCTACACCAACGGAACCATGACTTTTGCCAAATCCGGCGGCGGCGACACGCCGACCGCCGTCCGCTTCGCCCGAGGCCGCATGGCGTTCCAGGACTGTGCTATTGCAGTGAATTGACGAGGCGTTTGCCTCCCGGGCGCACGCGTCCTAAAATCAATCCATGAAGCTCGCCTCCCTTAAAGACGGGCGCGATGGACGGCTGGTCGTCGTCTCGCGCGATCTCACACGCTGTGCGGACGCCTCCAGCATCGCCCCAACGCTGCAGGCTGCGCTCGACAACTGGAAGCGCGCGGAGGCGCGGCTCATCACGCTGGCCGAGCAGGTCGAGCTGAACTCTGTGCCGACACAGCGATTCCACGAAAAGGATTGCGCCTCTCCGTTGCCGCGCGCCTATCAGTGGGCGGATGGTTCAGCCTACGTGAATCACGTCCAGCTCGTGCGCAAGGCGCGCGGCGCCGAGATGCCGGAAAGCTTCTGGACCGATCCTTTGATGTACCAGGGCGGCTCTGACTCGTTCCTCGGCCCGCGCGACCCGATCCCCCTGGGCGATGCCGAATGGGGCTGCGACATGGAAGGGGAGATCGCTGTCATAACTGGCGACGTACGCGCCGGCGCTACGCGCGAGCAGGCTCAGTCCGCCATCCGCCTCATCATGCTGGCCAACGACATTTCACTCCGCAACCTGATCCCGCACGAGCTCGGCAAAGGCTTCGGCTTCTTCCAGTCCAAGCCGTCGTCCAGTTTCTCGCCCGTCGCAGTGACGCCCGACGAACTTGGCCCGATGTGGGATGGCAGCCGCGTGCACGGCGTTCTTTGCGTGAAACTCAACGGAGAGATCTTCGGCAAGCCGCACACCGCCGTCGACATGACATTCGATTTTCCCGCCCTTATCCAGCACGCAGCAAAGACGCGACCGCTGTCTGCAGGTTCGATCATCGGCTCCGGCACTGTCTCCAACCGCGACTCCGACGGCGGCCCCGGCCGCCCGGTAGTGGAAGGCGGCGTCGGCTATTCATGCATCGCCGAACTGCGGATGGTCGAAACCATCAACACCGGCAAACCCAGGACGGGCTTCCTGAAACGCGGCGATCACGTCGAGATCGAAATGCTCGACGACCGCAACCACTCGATCTTCGGCCGCATCGACCAGGTGGTGGAGGGTTAGGCAAATGCCCAGCCGGGCTCGGCCTTATCGTCGTTCTTGCGCTGCGGCCTGTGTCTGCGTCGAGGCGAACGCGCACGGTTGCGCGGCCTGATGGCAGCTCCGGCCCGCCGCAGCATGTTTGCGGCGATGCGGACGCCGGTTCGCCAGGCGCCCGCCACCGTCCCCGACACCGACGCCAGCCAGAACGCCAGCATCACCTCGAGCATCGCAGCGTCGACGCCGGCAGCCGTCATCAGCGCAAAGCCCTCCGGGCCGGCTGACACAAGTAACATTACGATGGCCAGCGAAATCAGGAGCTGCCCGGCCTTCGCCCACGTCAGATCCATGAAGAACCGGGCAGGCGCCTCAACCAGATGGCGGTGCAGCCATTTGCCTGTCGGCGTCTCCGGAAATGCCAGCATCAGCGCCAGCGCCGAGATCGCCATCGAGGTCAGGATTGCAACAAGCATGGGATCCCCTGACCGGAAATGTGGCGGCTCGCGGGTTCCCGCACAAGAGCGACGCCGACGGTTGTCGCGCCCCTTCGCCCTATGATTAATAGCTCCGGTCTCCCGGAAGGAATCAAGGCATGGCGAACAAGGTCTATCCCGACGCGCAGGCGGCGCTCGACGGCCAGCTTTTCGACGGCATGACCATCATGGCGGGCGGCTTCGGCCTGTGCGGCATTCCCGAGAACAGCATCGCGGAAATCAAGCGCTCCGGCGTGAAAAACCTCACCGTCATCTCCAATAATGCCGGCGTCGACGGCTTCGGCCTCGGCGTCCTGCTCAACACGAAGCAGGTGAAGAAGATGATCTCGTCCTATGTCGGCGAGAACAAGGAATTCGAGCGCCAGTATCTCTCCGGAGAGCTCCAGCTCGAATTCAATCCGCAAGGCACGCTGGCTGAGCGCTGCCGCGCAGGCGGCGCAGGCATCCCGGGTTTCTACACCAAGACAGGCGTCGGCACGATCGTCGCCGACGGCAAGGAGCATCGCGTCTTCAACGGCGAGACCTACATCCTCGAAACCGCGTTGATCTCCGACCTTTCGATCGTCAAGGCGTGGAAAGGCGATGCGCAGGGCAACCTCGTCTTCCGCAAGACCGCCCGCAACTTCAATCCGGACATGGCAACCGCCGGCAAGTTCTGTGTGGCCGAGGTGGAAGAGATCGTTCCGGTCGGTTCGCTCGATCCCAACACCATTCACCTGCCGGGTATTTTTGTGAACCGCATTATCCAGGGCAAGTTCGAGAAACGCATCGAACAGCGCACAGTGCGCAAGAGGGAGGCCGCCTGATGCCTTGGGATCGCGATCAGATGGCCGCCCGCGCGGCGAAGGAGCTGCAGGACGGGTTCTATGTGAACCTCGGCATCGGCATTCCGACGCTGGTGGCCAACCACATCCCCGCCGGCGTCGACGTCACGCTGCAGTCGGAGAACGGCATGCTCGGCATGGGACCGTTCCCGTACGAGGGCGAGGAAGACCCCGACCTCATCAACGCCGGCAAGCAGACGATCACCGAGCTCGACCGCACCAGCTACTTCTCGTCCTCGCAGTCCTTCGGCATGATCCGCGGCGGCCACATCGACCTTGCCATCCTCGGCGCCATGGAAGTCTCCGAGAAAGGCGACCTCGCCAACTGGATGATCCCCGGCAAGCTGGTAAAAGGCATGGGCGGCGCGATGGACCTCGTCGCCGGCGTCAAACGCGTCGTCGTTATCATGGACCACGCCAGCAAGGCCGGTGAAACGAAACTGCTGAAGGAATGTTCGCTGCCGCTCACCGGCAAGGCCGTCGTCGACCGCATCATCACCAATCTCGGCGTCTTCGACGTCGTGGAAGGCGGCCTGAAAGTCGTCGAGATTGCCCCTGGCGTCACCCGTGACGACATCAACAAGCAGACGCAGGCGAAGCTGGTGAACTGACGCCGGTCCGCCGGCTTCACACCAAAATCCCGCCTCAAACGCCGCTCATCTCTCGGCCCGCCAGTATGGGGACGTGACGTGATCCGTTTTGCCTTGGTGTCGTTGTCCGCCTTCGCCGCGCTCGGCGGCGTGATGGTGCTGTCGGACGCCCGCGCAGATTCGAAGTCAGCTGGCGTCGCTGGCGAGTGGGCCGGTAAATACAGCTGCGCCCAGGGCATCACGGCGCTACGCCTCATTGTGGCGCCGGGTCAGGGCCAGACCATCACCGCGACATTCGACTTCGGCCCGCTGCCGGAAAACCCCGAAGTACCGAAGGGCGCCTATCGCATGGTCGGCACATACGATCCCGCCACGCGCCACATGAAGCTCACTGGCGTCAAATGGATCAAGGCGCCGCCCGGCTATGTTATGGTTGGCCTCGACGGACACATGACGCAATCCGGCGATACCATCGCCGGCGACGTGCCGGACCTATTTGGCTGCACCGACTTCGAAATCCACCGGCCAGTGCAGCTCATCGGTTAGGCCATCAGGTCGCGCGCCTGATTAGCGACAGAGCCAGCAGCACGATTACCGCGCCGATCGTCGCATAGAGGATGCTGGTTACGATCGACGAGCCGGTCGAGAAGCCAAGCCCGACCATCGGGAGCAGCCATCCGGCGACAAGCGCGCCGACGATGCCAATCACGATGTTTCCGATAAGACCAAACCCGGCGCCTTTTACGATAACGCCGGCAAGCCAACCTGCGAGCGCGCCGATCAGCACTGCTACCAGGATACCGCCAAGTGTCATGTTTCTCTTCCCCAGCAATGTCTCCCCAACAATGTCCTCTTCGTAAGATATGCTGGGAGCTCTCGCCGCCCATCCGGTTGTGACGGACATTGCTGCTTAATATGCGCGGCCCGGCGCCTAGCGGATTAACCGCCGGGGCAGTTCTGTTCCCGCGCAGCGGGGGAAAGAGTTGTCA
>DATBNA010000665.1:0-2294 GCA_036554545.1 Hyphomonadaceae bacterium | reverse complement strand
TTCCGACTCCGAGTTGACCACATTGTCGATGACGCCGTTGCGCGCCTGGATCTCCCAGCCGCCCAGGCCCTCCTTGTCGACGTCTTCGCCGATGGCCTTTGCAACCGGCGGCCCGGCGACGAACACCTGGGAGAGGCCCTTCACCATTACGGAGAAGTGGCTCGCCGCCACTCGCCCGGCCCCGAGGCCGGCGCACGGCCCAAGCGCCAGCGACACCACCGGCACCCGGCTCATGTTGCCGACCAGCCATTCCCACGCCGGCGTCGTCGGGATGTAGGTGCGGGGATTCTGCTCGAGCGCCTTCACAGAGCCGCCGCCGCCGGTGCCGTCGACCATGCGCACGATCGGCATGCCGTCCTCATGAGCCATCTGCTCGGCCATCAGCATCTTTCCGGCGATCGACGCATCCGATGCCCCGCCGCGCACGGTGAAATCATCGCCGAGGATAACAGCCGGCCGCCCGTCCAGTGTCGCGCGGCCGAACACCATCGTGGCTGGGAGGAACTCCGAAATCTGCTGGTCCGGCCCATAGCCGGCCTTGCCGGCGATCTTGCCAACTTCATGGAAGCTGCCGGGGTCGGCCAGGAAGGCGATCCGTTCACGGACGGTCAGCTTGCCCTGGCTGCGCTGCCGCGCGACGCGCTCCTCGCCCCCCATTTGCTCGGCGAGCCTCTCCCGCGCCCGCAGCTCTTCGATGTAGCTCTTCCAGCTCATTCTCGGCCTCCCGCGCCCGGGAGCCTAGCCGGGCAGGGCGCCGACCGCGAGGGGCCTGGAGCGAGGCTCGGGCCGCGTGAGGCTTTGGCGACACCGGGCCGCATGATAGCTTCGATGGCCTTCTGGGAGGACCCGATGCGGTTGGGTATCGGACTGGCGTCTATCGCGCTGCTTGCAGCATGTTCCGAGGCAAGGCTCCAGGAGGCCCGCGCAGCGCTGGGATGCGGACCGATCGATGGCCTCAGGCAGATAGGCCTCGACAGACCCGGCTACATCGTCGTCGGCGAGTTCACCGAAACCGCCGAGGCGCCGGCCGCCTTCGCCGAACTCGCCTGCAACCTCGCCGCCTCGGGCGAGCCGCTGTTTGTTGGCGTCTCCGAATACCTTGGCGGCGCGACGGCTGCCGAGACGAAATTGCGCGAGCGTCTGGATGCGCTTAAGGCTCTCGGGGCGCCTATCACCGTTGGCGTCATCGACGACAGCGATCGCCCTTACGACACCCGCGACCGCACCGGGTCGGAGAAGGCGTGGGCGAATTCGATCACCGCCCAGGTCAAGGCGTCAGGCGCAACGCACTCGCTGCTTCTCGTCTCCCACACCGACGCGCGCAACGCCGCCTGGCCGCGCGGCGAGCGCTTCGCCGGCTATGACCCCATGCCGATGCATCTCGACGGCGAGGTCATGAGCCTGGAGATCGGCCCGACGCCGGCTGCGGGCCTGAGGGCGCCGACGGTGCGGCTCTACCCGGAAAAGACCAACGGCTTCAGCGGCCAGATTGCGCTGGCGACGCTTACGCGTCCGGGCCTCCAGCTGGCCGTTGCTGCCGCGGATCCGACCCCTCGCAGCGGCCCTTATTTTGGCGCCGTCTCCGCTGAAGTGGACTCCGTTCTCAAGTCCGATCTGTCCCGCCTGGAGAAGATTGATCGCCTGACGACGATCTACGATCGTTCGCTGAAGGACGAGGAAGTCTGGGTGCTGGAGCGACTCGGCCAGAAAATAGCGCCCGCGCCTGCCGAACAGCGCTGGCAGGCCGCGCGCAGGCTGGCCACGCAAGTCGTCGACAGGAACGTTCAATCCGCGGCCGACCTGGAGCGAGGCGGCGCCACCGGGCAATTCCAGCTCGATGACACATCGCCCCCAGCCCCGCCGCCCCAGATTCAACTGCCTGACTTCGAGGCAACTGACGACACGCCATAGGCTAGTCGCCGGTTGCGCAGGACCGAGCAACGCGCGACAAGGGGCGAGGTCAGTTCAGGAGCCCGACATGGATCTCGCCGAAGTCACACAACGCGTTCAGGCTGGTCTCGCCAGCGGCGGTTTCGACAAGACGGTGAAGTTCGACTTCGGTTCGATCGGCAAGCTGTTCATAGACGGCCCGTCCAAGGCGGCCACCAACGAGGACAAGAACGCAGACGCGACCGTCGTGGTCGACTTCGAGGACTTCAAGAACATCGCCCAGGGCAAGATGGACCCGATGATGGCCTTCATGTCGGGCAAGCTGAAAGTGCTCGGCGACATGGCCGTGGCGATGAAACTGCAGACGCTGTTCGCCCAGCTGCGCTGATCCCGCAGCTCCAGGG
>DATBNA010000604.1:0-3952 GCA_036554545.1 Hyphomonadaceae bacterium | reverse complement strand
GGAAGGCCGCCGCAGAGACCCGCGCGATCTGGGCGGCGGGCAACGAGTACGTCACCAAGGCCGCACCGTGGACGGCCTACAAGAGCAGCGTCGAGACTGCCGCAGTCGGCATTCGCACGAGCCTCAATCTCGTTGCGCTGTTCGGCGTCATCGCGCAGCCCATCATACCGGAAACCGCGAAAAAGATCCTCGACGCTCTCAATATCCCCGAACAGAACCGCTCGATGGACCCGAAGAAATTCGGCGCCGGCGGCTATGCCGGCCTGCTCGACGCCCTGCCGCGCGGCATGCCGATCAGCGTTCCGCCGCAGCTGTTCACCAAGATCGAGGATGCGCAGGTTGCTGAGTGGAGCGCGCGTTTCGGGGGCGGGTGAGCCCGGCCCCGTGGTTCGACGGGCGCTTGCGCAGCTTGGCGGCGCAAGCTGCTCGCCACGAAGCCTCTCTCCTCCGATGCAAAACTCTGATAGCCCTCATGGTGAGCAGCACGCGAAGCGTGCGTCCGTCGAGCCACGAGGGCGTGCTCATCGGCCTTCAGGAGTCTCATGACGCCGCCGCCCGTCCAGAGTTCCAGACCCGGCCTCATCGAGATCCGGATCAACTCCGTCAACCAGCTCTTCAACTCCTTCGACCCGTCTCCCTTCCAGGCGCGCGATCTCGATGACAATGCCGAGGAATTCATCGTCGGCTGGGCTCGCGAGTTTCCGCGCAGCGAAAGACTTCGCATCGTCGTTCACCTGCCGACAGAGCAATGCGAGACGGAAGGCGGCAGGACGCTGGCGTCATCGGTGGCTCAACATTTCGACTACCGCGCCGGGGTAATGAAGCGCGAGCTGAGCGAGCTCTTCCGCTCGGGCCGGCTCTACCTCTTTGTCGGTCTTTCGATCTTTGTCGCATGCCTGGTCCTCGCGCAGCTGATCCGCAGCACATTCCCTGGCAACGCTATCGCCGTGGCGTTCGAGCAGGGCCTCATCATCATCGGATGGGTCGCAAACTGGAAGCCGTTCGAACTGCTCATCTACGACTGGTGGCCGCTCCGCCGCCGCATCCGTCTCTATGAACGGCTGGCGAAGGCAGACATAGAGGTAAAGCCGGCGCAGTAAGCTGGGACGGCCGGGCGCCCTGCCGGGCATGACGCATCTGCGCCCGCAACGGTTGGTTCTTTGCTTGCCTCTGTCCGCCGCATTCCCCGCCTGTGCGCGGAACGCGGACTTCGTCCGGCTCTGCTCGTCGCGGATCATCGGCCGGCCATGACAATGTCTCCTGCGTCCTGCTCGGCGAATTCTTTGCGCCCGAATCCGGCGACTCCGAATCCGGCGAATTTCTACGCCGCATGCGCCATCCGCGGCCCGCCCTGCTTCCCCCGATTTCCGGTTCCCAACTCCCGAGTGCCTCGCTCCAGGCGTCAGCGAGAATGCTCCCTTGTGCCCGAAGCGTGCATCTCTCGCCCAATGTCCTTGCAAATCACACAAATGCTCAGAAGCGTGACGCGACGTCGGGTTGCGCATCAGGATCGAGCCGCTATCACAAACAATCGGCACAAGAGGGATCAGTGGATGAAGCGGGCAGTCCTTGCTTTCGGCGTATCGGTTCTTGCCGCCTGCGCCAGCGCGCCTCCAGCCGCTGAAGCGCAGTCTTCTTTCTCGGCCGGCGGCAAGACGCTGCGTCAGATCTATGAGCATTTGCACAGGAACCCCGAACTCTCCTTCCAGGAAAAGAACACGTCCGCCGTGCTGGCCGCCGAAATGAAGCGGCTCGGCTTCACGGTGACAACCGGCCTCGGCGATGCGTGGACAAAGGCGCGCGCCCAGAAGGAATACGGCAAGGTCGAGGACGGCGTGGGCGGCTATGGCGTCGTCGCCGTGATGCGCAACGGCGCCGGCCCGACGCTTATGATCCGCGCAGACACCGACGCGCTGCCGCTCGTGGAGAAGACGGGGTTGCCGTACGCCTCGACCGCCCGTGACATCGCCTGGAGCGGGGAGGAATCCGGCGTGATGCACGCCTGCGGACACGACATCCACATGACCGCCTGGGTCGGTACGGCGCGCGAACTCGTCGCCCGCAAGTCGGACTGGAAAGGTACGCTCGTCATGATCCTGCAGCCGGCCGAGGAGATCGGCCTCGGCTCCATGGCGATGCTGGAAGACGGGCTCTACACGCGCTTTCCGAAACCCGACCATGTCATCGCGCTGCACGACAACGCCTCGCTTCCCGCCGGCACGGTTGGCGTCGGGTCGGGCTATGTGATGGCGAACGTCGACAGCGTCGATCTCAACATCACCGGCGTCGGCGGGCACGGCGCCTACCCGCAGGACACCAAGGACCCGATCGTCACCGCCGCCCGCATCGTCTCGACGCTGCAGACGCTGATCTCGCGCGAACTCGACCCTCAGGATTCCGGCGTCGTCACCGTCGGCGCCTTCAACGCCGGCTTCAAGCACAACATCATTCCTGACGAAGTCAGGATGCAGCTCACCGTGCGCTCGTTCGCTGACGCAACGCGGGACAAGCTGCTGAAGGGCATCGAACGGATCGCGAGGGCCGAAGCGATGGCAGCCGGGCTCGATCCGGACAAGGCCGTCAGCATCCGCGTGAAGGACGACTACACGCCGTCGCTCTATAACGACCCAAAGCTCGTCGAGCGCATGACGGCCGTCCTGAAAAAGACACTGGGCGACGCCAATGTCGTCACCGCGCAGCCGACCATGGGCGGGGAGGATTTCTCGCGCTTCCATCGCACCGCCGAAAAGGTTCCGGTAATGCTGTTCTGGCTGGGCGCGGTCTCACAGGAAAAGTACGAAGCCTCGCAGAAGCCCGGCGGCCCGCCGCTGCCGTCGCTCCACTCCTCCAGCTTCGCCCCCGATCCCGACCCGACGATCGCAACCGGCGTCAAGGCGATGACAGCCGCCGCGCTGGATTTGCTTCGCTAGGAGGTCTTGCCTCTCTTCCTCTCCTCGCGGAAGCGGAGGAAGGCGAAAAGGGCGGACGCCGCGCCGGCGAGAGCTGCGAGCACCGCGAACACGGGCTGCACGCCCTTCGCCCAGGTGATGATCTGGTCGAGCTGCTGCACCTCGACGACGATCTCGTCGCGATAGGCGGCGAGCGGTTCTGCGTCGAGCGAGCCGGATTCGTAGCCGAAGACCTCGAGGATCAGGGTGCGGGTGCCGAGTTCGGTGGGCGTGACGCGCCATTGCCAGCGGTTGATTGTGCGGCCCGAAAGCTTCTGCCGCTCTACGGTCTGCGTGGAAATGTCGAAGCCGATTCCGGTGAGCTGTGCTGAGACGGTGTCGGACAAGTCGACGTCGCGCTCGACGACTTCGCCGGGGAAGCCCTGCAGCGCGTCCTTACCTGCGTCGGCATCGTCGGTGGCGTTGACCACCAGCGAGACGTCGATCGCCTTGTTGAGCACAAGCTTCGCCGGCGGACGGTTGTAGGTGACCTTGCGTGACTTGAACTGCGATTCAAGGCCACCCAGAGCGGCGGGCGCCGGCGCGGCCTGTGCTGGTTCATAAACCGGTTCCGACTGCGCCGTGACCGTCGGCTCGGATGCTGGCGGAGGCGGTGGCGGCGGTGGAGGCGGCGCTGCCTGCGCTGGCGCGTCCTGGGGAACGATCGAACGCAGCGACGGGCCTGTGCCGTCGAGATTTTCCGCCTGGAGCGGATTGACGCGGCGAGCCGTTTCCGCAGGCGCGACTTCGGTCGAAGCGGGTGGCGCAGCATCCGTCGTTGCGGGCGCCGCACCGGCCGCGCCCTGCGGAACCGGCGTTGGCGCCGGCGCGGGCGCGGCCGGCGCTGCTGGCTGCGATTGCAGTGTCGGCGCCGAATTCGGCGTGGCGGCGGGAGGCGCAGGCTGGTCGTTCGCGGCGACGATCTCCGGTTCGATCACCAGCGGTTCGCGCGCCGCGTACTGTGGGCCGAGGAAGACATGGCCGAACTGGCCCAACGCCCAGAC
>DATBNA010000580.1:0-3716 GCA_036554545.1 Hyphomonadaceae bacterium | reverse complement strand
CCATTGCAGGATTCGGAGCGCTTGCGGGAGCGTCAGCCTGCTCGCAGGGCGATGCGGGGCTGCTGACCGAGGCGGACGTCCATCGCGCCGGCTATCCGACGGTCGAGGCCGTCAAGTGGATGGGCGAGGAGATCGCCAAGGCGACCGGCGGACGGCTGAAACTCAAGCAATATCCGTCCGGTCAGCTTGGTGCAGAGGATGATTCCATTGGCCTTGCGCAGTATGGCGCCGTCGATTTTGCGCGGGTCAATTTTGCGGCGGTGAACAACCTGGTTCCCGAAACGCGCGTGCTCTGCCTGCCGTTTGCGGTGCATTCGATGGAACACTTGCATCGCGCGGTCGATTCCGATGTCGGCAGAGAAATTCGTTCGGCGTTCGACCGTGTCGGCCTCGTCGGGCTTGCGATCTACGATGCCGGCGCCCGCTGCTTCTACAATGTGCGCCGGCCGATACATGAGCCGGGCAACCTCAAGGGCCTCAAGATCCGCTCGCCGATGTCGGACGTGTTTCTGCGTGCGTTTGCGGCGATGGGCGCCAATCCGACGCCCCTGGCGGTCAATGGCGTTTTCCAGGCGTTGTCGACGCACCTGATCGACGGGGCGGAGAACAACTGGCCCACATTCGAGTCGGCGCGGCACCTCGAAATGGCGCGCTTCTGGTCGGAAACACAGCACAGCTATTCGCCGGAAATCCTCACCATGTCGAAGCAGCGCTTCCAGTCGCTGTCGAAGGCGGATCAGGACATCATCGTCGATGCGGCGGAACGGTCGGTTCCGCGCATGCGCGAGCACTGGGCGCGCTTCTCCGACGAAAGCAGGGCGAAGGCGCTGGCGGCGGGCGTGCAGGCGAACGATGCTGACCGGACCGCTTTCCGCAGGACGGTTGAAGGCCTGATCGTGCGCGAGACGGCGGATGCGACGCTCGCCTCGCTATACAAGCGCACGCAGGATTTGTCGGGATAGGACGCAATGACGGAAGAGACCGGAAAAACCGGCGGCAAAGGGAGGAAAGGCGTACTCGACCAGCTGGAATGGCTGGCGCTGGTGCTGGCCGGAGCAAGCCTTGTCGCCGTCGTCGCCGTGCAGGCCTGGCAGGTCTTTGCACGCTACGTGCTCAACGATTCTCCCAGCTGGACAGAGCCGCTGGCGCTGGTCTTCATCGCCAACACTGCAATGCTCGGCGCTGCGGTTGGTACAAGGCGTGAAACGCATTTCGGCTTTCCGCTGCTTGCGGATTCCGCGCCGCCGCTCATCCGGGCAATATGTCGGGCGCTGGCGCGGCTGGCGATGATCGTGCTGGGCGCGGGACTTTCGGTGTTCGGCGCGATCCTGATGACGAATTCCTGGGACGTCGCGATGGCGGGCGCAGGGTTGCCTGTAGGCCTGCGGTTCCTGCCTGTAGCAGCCGGCGGTGCTCTGATCGCAGTGTTCGGCGTTGAGCGCCTGGCAGCAGGACTGCGCGAGCGGGCGCCTGCGGCAGTAGTGGTGGAGACGGCATAGATGGCGCTGGCTGTTCTCTTTGCTACGTTTGCCGGCCTGTTGTTGATAGGAACGCCGGTTGCGGCGGCGCTCGCTGTTTCCACGCTTGTCGCCGCACTCGTGCTGGGCCTGCCGGAGATCGCGCTGGTGCAGCAGATGACGTCGAACCTGTCGTCGGTGTCGCTGCTTGCCATTCCGTTGTTCGTGTTTGCCGGTGAGCTGATGCTGCGCGGCGGAATCTCAGAGCGCATCATCGCCCTGGCGGCGGCGCTGGTGGGGCGCATTCGCGGCGGTCTTGCGCAGGTGAGCGTTGTCTCCTCGACATTGTTCGGGGGTGTATCAGGCTCGGCGATCGCGGACGTTTCCGCTGTCGGCGGAGCGATGATCCCGCAGATGATTGATCGCGGGTATCAGCGCGATTTTGCAGTGAATGTGACGATTTCAGCTGCCCTTGTGGCGCTGCTGGTGCCGCCGTCTCACAACATGATTCTGTTCTCGGCGGCGGCGGGCGGCGGGATCTCGATCACCGACCTTTTTCTTGCAGGTGTGTTTCCAGCGCTGATCCTCGCAGTCGCAATCATGCTGACGGCGTACATCGTCGCGCGGATGCGGAAGTATGGGAGCGAGCCGTTCCCGGGGTTTGGGGCGATACTGACCAGACTTGTGGCGGCGATACCGGGACTCTTGCTGGTGGGGATAATCTTTTTTGGCATCAAGAGCGGCATCTTTACCGCAATCGAGAGCGCAACGGTGGCGGTCATCTACGCCGTACTCATCACCGTCCTCGTCTATCGCAAGCTGAAATGGGATGACTTTCTCCATGCCGTTTCCGGCGCCGTGCAGTCGACAGGACGTATCCTTTTCGTCATCGGCGCCGCCGGCGCGTTCGGATGGCTGATGGCCTATCTCCAGGCGCCGGCCATGGCGGTGGAGTTCATGCAGTCTGTGGCGCATGACCGGACGACGGTGCTGCTGCTGATGGTGCTGGCGCTGCTGATGCTGGGGACGTTCATGGACATGGCGCCGCTGGTGATCATCGCGACGCCGATCTTCCTGCCGGTGGCGCGAGCCTATGGCGTCGATCCGGTGCACTTTGGCGTCATAATGATCCTGTCGTGCGGGATCGGGCTGCTGACGCCCCCGGTCGGCTCCGTGCTGTTCATCGGCGCGGCAATCGGCAAGATCGACGTGGCCCGAACCGTGAAGGGACTTTGGCCGTTCTACATCGCCATGATGGCCGTACTTCTCGCAGTGGTGCTCTGGCCGCCGCTCTCCCTGAGCCTGCCGGCATGGGGACGCTGATCCACCGCAGGAGTGTGCTGGTTGGCGGAGCGAGCCTTGCAGGCGCTTGCGCGACAGGCGTCAAGCCGCACCCAGCGTCGGACATTGCCATCGAGTCATTCAGGGTCTGGCCGGGCGACCCGCCCGGCGGGGCGGCGGTGACGGCGAGAGAAGAAATCATCGAGCGGTCGACCGATCCCGCCCTGCACGACCGCGCCGTCATTCATGTGCGTACGCCGACGCTGAAAGTGTTCAGGCCGAGGAAGGCGAACGGGGCTGCGGTGCTGATCTGTCCGGGCGGCGCCTATCAGCGGGTGGTGCTGGACAAGGAGGGGGACGAGACGGCGATCCGTCTGGCGCAGGCCGGGATCACGGCGGCTGTGCTGGTCTACCGGATGCCGCTGGACGGCTGGAGCGCAGGATGGCAGGCGCCGCTGCAGGATGCGCAGCGGGCGATGAGGATGATCCGCGGCGGCGCCGTGGCGAAAGACATCGATCCGAAGCGTGTCGGCGTGCTCGGTTTTTCCGCCGGCGGACACCTGGCGGCGGCGCTGATGCTGGTCGGCGGGCCAGCCACATATCCGGCGATCGATGTGGCCGACGCCTTATCGCCGGCGCCGGGTTTCAGCGCGCTCATCTATGCCGCCTATCTCGACGGACAGGGATCGCCGGCGCTGGCGTGGGGCCAAGGCGGTCCGGCGCCCGATCTCATCGCGCGCGTAAAGGCAGCGACGCCGCCTGTTTTCCTCGTTCACGCCGCTGACGATCGCAGCGTGCCTGTCGAAGGTTCGCAACGCATGTATGCGGCGCTAAAGGCGGCAGGCGTTTCCGCCGAGCTGCATGTGTTTCCCGACGGCGGCCATGGCTTCGGCATTGCCGGAGCAAAAGGAAGACAAGCCGAGCGCTGGCCGGACCTGTTCCTTGCCTGGGGCAGGAAAGAGAAGGTTTTTCGCTAGC
>DATBNA010000564.1:0-5388 GCA_036554545.1 Hyphomonadaceae bacterium | reverse complement strand
GGCATGGCGAGGTGCGACGCACCCAGCCAGGAGGCGCTACTAATCTGATAGTATTATTCTTTTGCGAGAAGGCAGGTTGTCTGTCGTCTGCGCCACGCAGACGGCGTTCCTTGGTTGTTACCCCAAGAATCTGTGGGAATGGTCGGAAACGGCCCTTTCCGCTCGCTCCACGGTACCCCACGTGATAGCTTTCCACTCCCGTTCAACAGCCCGAGGAAAGAGCCCTGCCTTCCCTGCGTAGTCCCAAGTCCGGCAAGAGCGTTTCGCCTCCGCCGGCTTCCGCTTCGATCGACCCGGCCCAGTTGGCCAAGCTCGTCGTGACGCAGCTCGAAGAGGACAAGGCCGAAAACATCCTCGAAATCGATCTCGCCGGAAAATCGCCGATGGCGGATTCGATGATCGTCGCCTCCGGCCGCTCCGCGCGCCATGTGGCGGCGCTCGCCGACCACGTCTTCCGCAAGCTCAAGGAAGCCGGAGCTTCGAAGGTGCGGGTCGAGGGGCTGCCGAATGCCGACTGGGTGCTTATCGACGCTGGCGATGTGATCGTTCACGTCTTCCGCCCGGAAGTGCGCGAGTTCTACAATCTCGAACGCATCTGGGCGTCCGACGCCCCGCCGCGCGACGCTGCGCCGAACACGCGCGCCGCCAACGTCTGAGCTCTCCTGGGTTTTGGGGGCCTTCTCTTGCGCATCCGCATTCTCTGCGTCGGCCGTCTGAAGGACGGGCCGGAGCGCGAGCTTGTCGACGATTACATCGCGCGCGCACAGAAGACCGGAAAGGCGCTCGGCTATCGCGCCGTGGAAGAAGTCGAGGTCGCTTCCGGCGCCACCGCCGATGAAGGCGAGCGTCTCCTCGCGCGCCACGAAAAGGGCGTTCTCATCCGTCTCGACGAGCGCGGCGAAGCGTGGACCTCGACCGATCTCTCGCGCCGCCTCGCACGCTGGCGCGACGCCGGCGAGCCCGCTTGCGATTTCGTCATCGGGGGCGCCGACGGGACATCGCCGGCGGTCGCCGCAAGGGCCCGCCACACCATCAGTTTCGGCCCGCAAACCTGGCCCCACCGCCTCGTCCGGGCCATGCTGGCCGAGCAGATCTACCGGGCCCTTTCGATCGAGGCCGGATCACCTTACCACCGGGAGTGATGCGGATCTTTCGAGGACATCCTCCATCTCTCTTACCGCTCATCCCGGCTTTCGCCGCGATGAGCGCGGTTGTTGCAGCGTTGATGCTTCTCAACGCAGGTTTCGCATCGGCCCAGAAAGCCCCCGACACCTATTCGCAGGACGACCTCAAGCGCATCGAACAGGCGCGTGACGAGGCGCTGCAGCGCCTGCGCGCCCTGGAGAAGGCATCGAAGGCGGCCGCCCGCGAAGCTTCCGAAATCGACGAAGACCTTCTCTCCGCCGCCGCCGACTCGATTCGCCGCGAGGAAGCCGCCACCGGCGCCGAGACGCGGCTTGAGCAGCTCGCCAACCAGACGCGCATCGCCCGCGCCCAGCTTACCGCCGACGAGGCCGCGCTCGAGGATCTTCTGGTGACGCTCATGACTTTCGGTTCGCGCCGCCCGCCCGCTCTTGCCGCCAGTCCTGAAGACACCGGCGCCGCCGTGCGCGCCGCAATCCTCATGGGCGAGGCTGCGCCTGCTCTTTCGGAACGCGCCAGGACGCTGAAGTCGAAGATCGACGAGCTGAACACTCTGGCGGCTGCGACCTATGCCGAACAGCAGCGCCTCGACTTCGAAGAAGCGGCGCTCTCCGCCCGCAAGGAAGAGATTGCGGCGCTCGCAGCCGAAAAGCGGCTGTCCAACAGGTCGCTCGCAGTCGAAACCGCCAGCCTGCGCGCCGAGACCCGCCGTCTCTCCACCGAGGCCGCCACGCTGCGCGACCTTCTCGACGGCCTCGCCCGCGCCGCGCCCTCAACCCCCGGCCTGAAGCCCAAACCAGCTGCCAGACCGCCCACGCCGACTGCCACAAGACCTCCCGCCAGACCCCCCGGCCCCCCCACCGCTGCCACAAGCCCCACCACGACGCTTTCCAGCGCACCCCTGCAACCCGCGGCCGGAACCCGCCTGCGCCGCTTCGGCCAGACCATCGACGGCGTCCGCCACGAAGGCCTCACCCTCGCCACCCGCGCGGGCGCCCAGGTCATCGCCCCCACGGACGCCCGTGTCCAATACGCCGGCGTCTTCCGCTCCTACGGCCTGATGGTCATCCTCGACGTCGGGAACAACGTGCTGGTCATCGTCTCGGGCCTGGACACCATATATTCCGAGGCAGGCCAATGGGTTCTGGCCGGGGAGCCGATAGGCCGCATGACGGGCCAGAAGTCGCCCTCTCCTGAACTTTATTTGGAAGTAAGACGTTCCGGACAGCCTGTTGACCCGGAGAAATGGCTGGCCCGCGGCGCCTGAAATGCAGTGCTTTCCGCGGCAAATCGTCGGGTACGGGCGATTGGCAGGTTGAAATCCCGTAAGATACGGGCAAGCTGCTTTACGGGCGGACTTGTTGGCAGAGGAGCGGCGCAGCATGCGCAAGTGGTTGATGGGTCCGGTCATCGGCGCCGGTCTGGTCGGGGCAGCTATCGGCGTAGGGCTTTCCGCTCTTTCCGCCTTTGCAGTTCCGAACGGCGCAGCCGAAAAACGGGCCGAAACCTTCCGCCAGCTTGAGCTCTTCGCCGAAATCGTCGCCAAGGCGCAGTCCAACTACGTCACCGAATTCGACGAGTCCGATGCGATCGAAGCCGCCATCGACGGCATGCTCGCCTCACTCGACCCCCATTCTTCCTATCTCGACCCAGACGACTTCAAGGACATGCAGGCCCAGACCCAGGGCGAATATGGCGGCCTTGGCATCGAGGTCACCGCGCAGGACGGCTTCGTGAAGGTCGTCGCGCCGATGGACGGCACACCCGCCTCGCGCGCCGGCATCAAGTCGGGCGACTTCCTCACGGCCATCGACGGCAAGTCGATCGTTGGCCTGCCGCTCAACGACGCCGTCAAGCAGATGCGCGGCGCGGTCAACACGCAGCTCAGCGTCACCGTCGTGCGCGAGAACGTCGAGCCGTTCGACGTCACCCTCACCCGCGAGATCATCCGCCCTGAAGTCGTGAAGGCGAAAGCCATCGGCGACATCGGCTATGTCCGCATCACCACCTTCAACGAGCAGACCGTGAAGGCGCTCGACAAGGGCCTCGAGACCGCGCGCCGCGAAGCCAAGGGCCCGATGAAGGGCCTCGTGCTCGACTTGCGCGACAACCCGGGCGGCCTGCTCGATGCGTCGATCGATGTGTCCTCGCGCTTCCTCAATGGCGGCGAGGTCGTCTCGACCCGCGGCCGCCGCGAAACCGACGTGGAGCGCTACAACGCCCGCCGCGTCGCGCGCTTCCCGGCCAACATCCCGGTCGTTGTGCTGGTAAACCAGGGCTCGGCCTCCGCCGCCGAGATCGTCGCCGGCGCGCTGCAGGACCGCGGCCGCGCCGTGGTCGTCGGCACCACCTCGTTCGGCAAGGGCTCGGTGCAGACCGTGATCCCGCTCGGACCTAACAAGGGCGCGATGCGTCTCACCACCTCACGCTACTACACGCCGTCCGGCAAATCGATCCAGGGCGCGGGCATCGAGCCCAACTTCGAAGTCGCGCAGGTCCGCCTGACCGACAAGGAGATCGCCGAGATCAAGACACGCGCCGCCCGCTACAGCGAGGCCGCTCTTCCGCACGCCTTGGAAAACGACCAGGGCGTCGAGCGCAAGCCGCCGCACATTCCGGCCGACATGCCGCCTGCCGAATACAAGGGCGAGGACTACCAGCTCGACAAGGCCGTCGAACTGATCCGCTCCGGCAAGGCTGTCGTCAGCAAGGCCGTCGCCGCCGCGCCGGTCGCGGCGTCCGCCCCGGCAGCAACGCCGGCGCCGACAACGCCTTAACGGAAATTAGCCTCTTACAAATGCGAAAGGCCCGCTCGTCGAGCGGGCCTTTTTGCTGGCGCTTTTCCGAGACCCAATCCTTCGTTGCCGCTGCGCAGCAAAGCGGAATGCGCATGTTTCCTGCTTCTTAACCCTGCTCCCGCAAGAGTCGGCGGATATGCCGGTGGGTAAGTGAGGACAACAATGCCTTCGTCTCGGACAGCCGAACCTTCGGCCCTTCGGACAGGACTTAGCCAGCTCGCGCTCAGCCTCGCTGCGTTCGGAACGATCGCGGGCGCGGCCGTGGGCGCCGTCATTCTGTTCGGCGACGCCGACGCCAGCGCTCCGCGCGTCGAGCTTGCCCTGTTCAACGAGCAGAACGGCCCGCCGCCGCTGCTGAAGACGCGCATCAACAATGCTCTCGACGCCGACGCGGCCGCCGAGCCCAGCCTGGCCGGCGTCGAGTACGACGAGGAAGGCATGCCCGTCGGCTCCGGCGATGGCGCCGACGCCAGCTTCACCGTCACCGAGATCGAATCCAACGCCGCCCCGGCGCCGGCCGCGATGCCGCTGGTGAAGGCGCCCATCCCGGGCTTCTTCGAGCGCACGCCTGCCGGCGACTTGCCCAAGATCTCCGCCGATGGCCGCACGCCCGCCCAGGCCTATGCGCGCCCCTTCACGGCGCAGGCCGGCGCGCCGCGCGTCTCGCTGATCATGGGCGGCCTCGGCCTCAACCAGAAGCACACGCTCGCGGCGATCAACGAGTTGCCGCCGGAAGTCACTCTCTCTTTCGTGCCCTACGCCAACGATCTGCAAACCTGGATCAATCGCGCACGCGCAGCCGGCCACGAAGTCCTGCTTGAACTGCCGATGGAAGCCTACGACTATCCCAACGTGGATACCGGACCGCATACGCTGCTGACCTCCTCGAAGCCCGAGGAGAACCTGCGCCGCCTCAACCTCCTGATGGGCAAGGCGTCCGGCTATTATGGCGTCACCAACTATCAGGGCGCCAAGTTCGCGACCGACGCACGCGCCGCCCAGCCGGTCCTGAAAGCGCTCAAGGATCGCGGCCTCGTCTTCATGCACGACGGATCGGCCAACCGCTCCGTCCTGCCGGAAACCGCCGCCGGCGCAGGCCTCACCTTCTCTGTCGCCGACCGGATCGTCGACGCCGAACCCTCGGCTGACGCGATCGACCGCGAGCTCCTTCAGATCGAGGCCCTCGCCGAGCAGAACGGCAAGGCCGTCGGCGTGGGCTACGCCTACCCCGTCACGATCGAGCAGTTCCGCATCTGGGCCGCCGGCCTCAAGGCCAAGGGCTATCAGCTTGCTCCCGCCTCTTCGGCGGCCGGCGTCCTCGCACGCGGCGGAAAGCCGGCCCAGTGACGGCCAGGGCGACGGGCAGCGCCCAGCCGCTCCAGGGCGGGCGCGATCCCTCGCTTTACCGGCCCAATGTCGGGCTCGCGATCTTTTCGAAGAAGGGCCA
>DATBNA010000558.1:0-2904 GCA_036554545.1 Hyphomonadaceae bacterium | reverse complement strand
TGCGCAAGGCGACGGGCCCATCGACCTTTGTTCCATCCGCCAGCAGGCCGGCCGCATCGATGGCAAGGCCCTCTCGCGTAGTTTCGCGCCACTGCCCGACAGCGTCGAAGTTTTCCAGGGCAAAGCCGACCGGATCGATGTTCCGGTGGCACGAACCGCACACAGGATTGGCGCGATGACGTTCAAGCTGCTCCCGAACGGTGGACGGCCGGTCTTTCTGCGCACTTTCCTCGAGATCCGGAACAACGGCCGGCGGCGGAAGCGGCGGCGTGTTCAGCAAATTCGAGATGATGTACTTCCCCCGCAGGACAGGCGACGTGCGCGTAGCCACGGCCGTCATCGACAGGATGCTGCCCTGCCCCAGAAGGCCGCGCCGGTTCGGATCCGCCACGTGCACACGACGGAAGCGCGAGCCGTAAACCCCCGGGATTCCGTAGTGGCGCGCGAGCCGCTCGTTCACGAACGTATAGTCGGCATCCAGCAGACTGAGGGCGCTGCGGTTCTCGCGAACGATACTCGAGAAGAACAGCTCGGTTTCGCGGCGCCACGCCTGACGGACGTTGTCGTCGAAGTCGGGAAACAGCAGGATGTCCGGCGTGACCTTGTCGAGGTTGCGCAGCTGGAGCCACTGGCCGGTGAACGCCGTCATCAGGGCGTCGGCGCGCGCATCGGCGATCATGCGCCGCACCTGTGCCTCGAGAACACCTGGCGCGCGCAGCCGGCGGGCGATCGCCAGATTCAGTAGTTCGTCATCCGGGATGCTGCTCCACAGAAAGAACGACAGCCGGCTTGCCAGCTCGAGATCGGAAATGCGATGCGCGGCCCCGACGGGAAGGTCCGCGGGATCCTGTTCCGAACGGAAAAGAAAGGCCGGACTCGTCAGAATCCTGGCGAGGCCGGCGCGAATACCGGCTTCGAAATCACCACCAGCCGCGCGTTCCTCGCGGTAGAGCGCGAGCGGCGCTTCCAGGTCGACCTTTGTGACAGGGCGCCTGAACGCGCGGCGCGCAACCGTGGAGAGGATCTCCATCGAACATCCGCCTTCGCTCGCGGCGATATCCTGCGAGCTTTGGCGAGACCTCGCCGACGCCTTGGCGGAGGCGGGAGCGGATTCCTGTGCCGCCGATCGAGGTGTGCAGACAAACAGTCGCTGCCGTACCGGATTGGCGGTGAGACCGGTCGGGCCATATGGCCCTTCGATGATCGCGTTACGCAGCCTCGGCAGCCCCGCCGGATTGTGCGCCTCCTGGCTGGCACGCAGCGTTGGCCGCCACATGTTCTGTTCTTGGGTCGGCCGCTCGACGAACGTAAATCCCACCTCGTGTAGACCAGCGGTGACCTTGATACGCGGCGACATCATGCGCCGGTCGAACTCTTCACGCGCCACAGGATTGTTCAGCGTGGCGGCGTCGTGGTCTGCCTTGCCTCCCACCGGGGCGGAAAATACCTGCCTGCCATCGACGGTGACAACAAACAAATGTGGGGTTTCGTGTCCTTCGACACCAGCCAGCCCTTCGGCCACGGTCTTCAGGAGCCGGCCCGAGAACACGTACTCACCGTCGGCGGGAAAAACATGACGCACCAGGATGCCGCCGCGCGTGCCGAGCGGCAGCCCCTCCACGTGCTGGTCCTGTGTGACGACGGTACTGATCGTATAGGTGGCCGTTCCTGTCTCGGCGCCGGCGTCGCCGACTGCGAGCTCGGCAATCCGCAAGCCGGCGGTGAGATATCGCTCGAGCAACAGCGGCGAGGTGGTGAGCGCTGTGGCAATGTTGTCGAACCCGAAGTCGCCGCCGTCGCTGGGCAGCAGATCCGCAACATCGATCGTGACTCCCAGCAGATCACGAACCGCGTTTGCGTACTCGGTGCGGTTCAGGCGATGCAGCACATATCGGCCCGGGCTGTTCTTTTGAGCAGCGGCCCTGTCGAGGCTGGCAATGAGCGACGACCTGAACCTTGTCAACTCAACTGGTCCAGGGGATGGTGCTCCCTGGGGCGGCATCGCACCTACTCCCAGCTTCTTGATGACTCGCTCCCAAGTCGCCGCGTCGGCACCAGGATCCGTAAGATTGGCCGCATCCAGCGCAAGCGGCGCCCCCGCTGGAAGCGGATTCCGCGTATTGTGGCAACCCACGCAGTAGCGCTTCACCATCCCCTGATAGGCGAGGACAGTCTCAGGGTCCGCCTTCGCCGCTGGCTTCGGCGCGACAGGGTCCGTCCGAGGCTGTTGTGTGGCCTGCCCTTGGGTGGCTGGACCCGCAGCTTGTCCGTCCGCGGACGGCGAACCTGTGAGCGAGACGACGGCGACAACACACACCACCGCGGCCGCAATCAACACGTTCTTCACCGTGGAGCCCCCACGCTGTCGGATCGAGCATCAGGGGCACCCGCTGGGGGCGCAGCTTCAACGGGGGCCGGCGGCAAGCCCATCAGCTCGCGAAGAAGTCTTGCCACTTCCTGCGGCGGCGCGCCTCGTCCGCGACGGGGTGGGCCATCCGGAGGCGGGGCACCGGGGCCGCCCGCGCTCGTGCCGTTGGGTTTCTTGCCTTCGGCAACATCCAGGGCAGTGAAGCCGTCGGCATTGGTTTGATGGAAGTCGACGCGCGCATCCGCCAACAGCCGAATCATCTCGAGGTTGCCGATCTGCGCGGCCTGATGTAAGAGGGTGACGCCATCAGGTCCCTTCGCATTCGGGTTCGCCCCCGAGGCCAGCAGCAGCGCCAGCACCTCTTCAGGCTTCCGGCTTCCCGGCTCGCGATACGGTGCCGCGCCTTCGCGAATGTAGCCCGGCCCACCGGTCATCTGCGGTCCACGGCCGCCGGTGATGGATACCAGGGCTGCCGTGCGACCCGCGTTCGGATTACCCCGGCCTCGTCCACCGGCCGGCTGGTCCGCTTGTTCTTT
>DATBNA010000536.1:0-6209 GCA_036554545.1 Hyphomonadaceae bacterium | reverse complement strand
GGGATCTTCGACTGATGCGGCTGCCGATTTGACCAAGGTCATAGAATTGGCCGTAGTCTCGGTCAGGATGTCCGCAATTGAGGAGCCTCGACATGAAGTTCAAGGACATACTTGTCGTCATCACATCCATGGCTGGCGGAGAAGCCGCTGTTGCGCTCGGCGAGCAACTGGTCCGCCGCAACTCCGGCCGTCTTTCAACTGCAATCATCAACTGGCAGCCTAATGTCGCCCCGGTCGACGGCTTCATCATCGATACGATGTATGCGGACCTGGTGAAGGAAGCCCAGAAGCACCTTGAGCAAGAGGCGCAGAAGGCAAGGGATCGCATCGCGAAGGAAGGCGGGTCGGGCCCCGTGCAGCCTTATCTCATATACATGGGCGCCGCGGGTTCGGCGATCGGTATGCGCGCGCGGCATGCCGACGTTGTCATTGTCGCGCGCCCATCAGGCGCGACGGCGAGTTCCGCACATGCCGTTCTGGAGGGAGCGCTTTTCGAGAGCGGCCGTCCGGTCATTGTGGTTCCGCCCGGCTGGAAGGGAAAGGATGTGGGGCGCAACGTGCTGATTGCATGGAAGCCAACGCGGGAAGCGGCGCGCGCTCTTGCCGACGCAGAGGATTTCATTGCAGGCGCGTCGCGGGTGAGCATTGTCACAGTCGACGCCAAGCCCTCGCAGGGCTATGGCGATCAGCCTGGCGCTGATATCGCCGCCCACCTCGCTGTCCGCGGATCGAAGCCGGAACTCTTCAATCTGGATTCGGCAGGCCGCTCGGAAACGAAGGCTATCCTGGACCAGGCGACAGCGGTTGGCGCCGATCTGATTGTCATGGGCGCCTATGGGCGGCCGCGCGTGAGCGAATTCGTCTTTGGCGGCGTCACGCGCGATATTGTGACGACATCTCCGCTGCCGGTGCTGATGGCTCACTAGCCCGGTCGAGAGCGCAGGAGGTCGAGTTGAAGGCGATGCGCCTTGAGGCGACGCGGCAGCCGCTTGTGCTCCGTGACCTTCCCGATCCTGAGCCGGGGCCGCTGCATGTCAGGATCGTCGTGGAAGCATGCGCGGTTTGCCGGACGGATCTTCATGTCGTTGACGGCGAATTGCCGCCACTTCTTCCCGCCGTCACGCCTGGTCATGAAATCGTCGGCTGGGTCGACAGGCTGGGGGAAGGGGTAACGGACCTGGCGCTTGGACAGCGTGTCGGCGTCGGGTGGCTTGGCTCGGCTTGTCAGGCCTGCCCGTATTGCCGCGCTCATCGCGAAAACCTCTGTGACGCACCGCAGTTCACGGGCTATTCGCGCGATGGCGGTTTCGCGACTCATGTGATCGCCGACGCCCGCTACGCCTACCACCTCTCCGGGCACGCCAGTGCTGCAGAGCTTGCGCCTCTAATGTGCGCGGGTTTGATCGGATGGCGTTCGCTTGTGGCCGCGGGTCGCGGGGAAACAATCGGCCTATATGGCTTTGGCGCGGCCGCGCATATCGTGCTGCAGGTCGCCAAATGGCAACAGCGGCGGGTGTTTGCCTTCACGCGGCCTGACGACGTCGCTGCCCAGGTATTGGCGCGGGAGCTTGGCGCGGATTGGGCGGGGGCTTCCAGCGAAGCGCCGCCGACGCTGATGGACGCAGCAATTGTCTATGCTCCTGCTGGCGAGCTGGTGCCGCTTGCCCTGAAGAACGTTCGCAAGGGCGGACGCGTGGTCTGCGCCGGGATTCACATGTCGGACATTCCCTCCTTTCCCTATCGGGATCTCTGGGGTGAAAGAAGGATCGTGTCGGTCGCCAATCTCACGCGTCAGGACGCTCACGACTTTCTGGGACTGGCGCCGATGGTCGGACTGCGGGTCCGCACAGCGGTCTATCCGCTGACGGATGCCAATCGTGCACTCGACGATCTGCGCGCAGGGCGAATTCAGGGTGCAGCGGTTCTGTTGCCCTGACCGTGCAGTCACGCAGAGGCGGGTTGTCCTGGATCCTTTGACCGGAATCAAAACGCCTCCTAGGCTCATGAGGTTCTAGTTGGACTGGAGGCCCTTCATGCGCGCAACAATCCTTGTCCTGATCACGTCAATGGCGCTTGGCGCCTGCGCCACCAGCGAAGAGCCGGCTTATTCCGGGGATCCTGCGGTAGGTCTCGACGTCGCGGAAAGACTGTGTGCAAGCTGTCATGCCATTGGCGTTGACGGCGCAAGTCCGAATCCCGGCGCGCCGCCGTTGCGCTCCGTTCTCGCGCACAACGACCCGGTTCTTCTCGCCAAGCAGCTCGATGAGGCCGTCAGCATCAGTCATCTTCGCATGCCGACATTCTATTTCGGCGAGCATCATGCGGCCGACCTGGTCGCATACATCAAGACGATCCAGCGGCCGTCCCCGCCGGCGTCTCCTTGAACTGTCAGTCTGCCGCGTTGAGCTTGGGGGGCAGCCTATGCGGAGCCGGGCTTGACCTGTTCGATCCAGAGAGATTGACGTCTGGGTGCGCGAGGTTTGACCGATCTCAAGACAACGAACGTCAGCCGTTGATGATATCCAGCGCAAAGGGAGAAACGCATGCGTGGTCGCAATACTGGCGTCCGGCTCGCGGCTGCCGCCGCCATTGGTCTTCTTCTGGCTGGCGGCTGCGTGACCAGCGAAGACGCCATCGCTGCGCAATCGGAGAGCGAGCGCGTCGGCTGGAAAGGCGGTGGAAGCGGCGCTCCTGATCCCAGGACCGTCGCAGAAGGACGCCGGATCGCCCAGAGCAAGTGCGCATCCTGTCATTCAATCGACCAAAGCTCGGTAAGCCCCAATGCCGGCGCACCGGCGTTCCGGGATTTTGTGTTTCTCAACGAGCCCGACTGGGTGGCCTATCGCCTGATCGACGGCATGCGCCTCGGCCACGACAACATGCCGCTGTTCGATTTCGATGTCGGTTCAGCGGACGCTCTGATGGCGTACATTTCCACGCTCAACGATTAGTGCGGCGCCGCACGGGTCAGGGCAGTGCGAGGTCTGTTCGCAACGAATTTGCAAGAGCGTCGGCGAGTTCCACCACGTTTGTGCGGTGGACACAGGCGTCGCTGGAAATCAGGCGGTCCGCCCCCGCCTCGCGCAACTGGTTTAGGACACTTGCATCGCAAAGAGCATGCGTGACGAAGACCGCCACCGATTGTGCGCCCGCCGAACGCAGCTTTCGCACGACCTCGCAAAGCGTCGAACCGCTTGAGCATATGTCGTCGACCAGCAGGACAGGCCGTCCGGCGGCGTCGAAGCCGGGCGGCATCGAGATTTCGATGCTCCGGTCGCCGTGCCGCTGCTTCTCGAGCACGACCGCCTCGAGATCGAGCTGTCCGGAAAGGCGCCGCACCCATAACTCTGACTCCTGGTCGGGCCCCACCACAAGAGTCCGGGCGTCAAAATGAAAACGGCGCAGGTAGGCTGCAAGCGCATCCATTCCATGCACGAGGGAAGCGCGAGGGAGGATTTCGTGCAGGGATTTGACCCGGTGGAGGTGGGGATCAACGGTGACGATCCAGTCGAAGGTTCTGTTCAGCAGGGCGGTCATGACGAGCTGACTGACCGGTTCGCCGGGATGAAATTGTTTGTCCTGGCGCATATAGGGCAAATAGGGAGCGACCAGAATGAGCTTTTGTGCTCCGGCGCGCCGCAGGCCGTCGGCCACAAGCAGAAGCTCGATAATCTTTTCATTGGGGCGGTTCAGCGATCGATACAGAATTGTGGTCGGCGTCGATGGAGCAACGCGCGGCAGAACCTCTCCGTCAGGAAAGCTGTGCGTCTCAACAAGGGCCAACCGGTATTGCAGCGTATCTGCAAGCCGGCGCGCGGGGCCTGCTTCGTCGGGAAAAGCATGGATGAGAGGCTTCATCTGACGCCTCGAATTTCATAACCGGACTCCTCGTCTGCCGCTGCGCACGCAGCCGAAAAGTCCGATTGGTCCAATCCGTGGACACGATAGAGAGGCTCGCCTTTCCTGACGCTCTCGCCGCTCTTCTTGAGCAGGTCGATGCCCGCACCGGGGTCGTTGGGCGCTCCGGCGAGCCGGGCGATTCGCGCGATGCGAAAACAGTCTATCGCGGAGATGACGCCATTCCTTGTCGCGGTGGCTTCGTGAGCCAGCGAACCTATCGGGGCTGGGCGGGGCGGTGGTCCCTGAGCTTCTATCATCCTGTCGAGCGCCTTGCGCGCGGCTCCTGTTTCGAGGAGCTCCCGCGCCCTTCGCTCGCCCTGTCCGCCCGTCAGTTCTGGATCGTGTTCCAGCAGTGTGCCGGCCAGTCTCACCGATTTTTCGCGAAGGTCCGCAGGAGCGCTGGCGGCATTGTCGAGGACGAGCAGAACGTCGCGAGCTTCCAGCGCCGGGCCGATGCCGTTGCCGATCGGCTGTGAGCCATCCGTCACGATGACCTCGGCCGTCAAACCAAATTTCGCTGCCACGAATTCGAACAGTTTTCGTATCCGTTGCGCGTGGATGTTCGATCTGATCTTGGCCGTGGGACCAAGCGGCATGTCGACAAGCAGGTGGGTGGATCCCGCCGCAATCTTCTTGGAGAGGATAGAGGCAACCATCTGCTCGGGCGTATCCATTGCCAGGGGCCGCTCCACGGAGATCAGCACGTCGTCTGCCGGCGAGAGATTCACATGACCACCCCAAACGATGCAGCCATTGCAGCGATCGACCACCTCCCGCATCTCGTCTGCCTGAAGCTCGACGCGTGCGAGAACTTCCATGGTATCCGCGGTTCCGGAAGGCGAGGTGATCGCCCGCGAAGACGTCTTGGGGATGGTAAGGCCATGCGCAGCGATGATCGGCGCCACAATCATGGTGGTGCGATTTCCCGGAATGCCGCCTATGCAGTGTTTGTCGACAACAATAGGCCGGTTCCAGCTGAGCCGTGATCCGGCATCGGCCATGCATCTTGTCAGGTCGAGGACTTCATTTGTTGTCATGAAGCTGGCCGAGGCAACTAGAAAGGCAGCGACCTCCATGTCGGAATAGCGATGCGCGGCCAGGTCTTCGACCACTGCCTGAATTTCCTTGCGGGACAGCTCCTCTCCGCGAATCTTGGCCCGAACGGCGTCGAGGCTTGGCGCGCTGGGCGCCACGGAAATGTGCGCATGGTCGCCTGGCTTCACATCAAGGCGGCTCAGCGCTGGCTGGGTTATTCCGATTTCCCTCGCGCCTAGGCCATCGATCCCGTCCGCGATCAGCACGCTGGCTACGATCCGCGATCCGTTCACGCGAACATCGACTTTGCGAAATCCGGCCAATCGTTCCGGCCGCAGAGCTATGCAATCGCGGGAAAGGAGAACGACGTTCTCGCCCATGGTGTCCAGCCCGATAGGGCGGATCGCCAGCTCAAACCGGCTTTCATGCTGCATGTGTCTGTTGTCACGCAATCGATCCGACGCGCCTCCGAAGCAATGCCTGCAATTGCCCAGGAAGGGTCGCCTGCGTTTTGATCCTTCGCAAGGCCAGCCGAAGTTGTTCGGGATCAAAGCGGAAAGATTTCCGGCGTCAAAGAATTGTATGCGATCCGGAGGCCGCTTCCGTTGCCACACGAACTCAACCTGCGAATTGCCAACAAGCTGCGAGACATGGCGGACCTCCTGGAGCAGCAGGGCGAAGGAGGGTTTAGATCCGAGGCTTACCGGCGAGCAGCCCCTGTCATCGAGAAACTAGGACGGGCGGTAGACGAAATCCTTTCTGAAGAGGGGCGCGACGCGCTTGTTGCGCTCCCGTCCGTGGGGCAGGGCATTGCGGCCGCAATCGGGGAGATGGTCGTGACGGGCCGGTGGTCCGCGTTGGACCGCCTGACCGGCGCGCTTAATCCCGAAACCCTGATGATGACAGTCCCAGGGATCGGGCCCAGGACAGCGCACAAATTGTGTCACGACCTGCATATTGAGACACTTGAGGAGCTGGAGCTGGCGGCTTGCGACGGCCGACTGGCGAACCTTGAAGGTGTCGGAGCGCGTCGGGCCGCTGCAGTACGCGCAACGTTGCGCGACCGTCTTCGCACAGTTCGCGGGCGAACTTTCAAGACGCTGACGCCTCCTGTCGATCTGTTGCTCGGAATTGACGAACTATATCGCCAACGGGTTGCGCGAAACGAACTGAAGCTGATTGCTCCGAGGCGCTTCAATCCAAGACGGCTGGCCTGGCTGCCGGTCATGCATGAACACCGGCGCGGCTGGCACATCACTGCACTCTACTCAAAC
>DATBNA010000498.1:0-8997 GCA_036554545.1 Hyphomonadaceae bacterium | reverse complement strand
GACGAAGATCTGCTGGTGGATTTCGCACACGTTTTCCCCCACCCCTCAAACCTCGGCGACAATGCCCGTGCATGTCGCTGACCAGCGATCATCTGTCTGTTTGCGTGGACAACTCCGTTTTTTATTCTGCCGGCGCCGTCGTTTTTCTGCTTTCAGGCGACCGGCGCGAGCGGCGGCATCCGGAAACGCCTGCATTGTCCCGGCGGCAGCGGCCCGAAGTGGACGTGCGGGTCAAGGGCAACCGATAGACTCGGCCGCAAATCCTGTTCAGCCTCGCACTTGCCGGGCCAGCCGGGTCAGCCAGCGGCTCATGGCGCAACAGCGGAGGAATCGCATGGATCAGCTACAGCAGTTTCTACCCTACATACTGAACGGCGTCGGCGGCGCTGTCCTGGCGCCGATAGTCGCCGGGCTTCTCGGCGGAAAAGGGCTCGGCGCGATCGGCAACATCATTGCCGGCGTTGTCGGCGGAGTAGGCGTCGGCGCCGGCGCGCAGGCTGCCGGGTTTGGCAATATACTCGGCGGCGACACCAACAACATCATGGGCTATGTGCAGGACCTTCTCGAGGGCGGCGTCGGAGGCGGGATTCTGGGCGTCATCTTCGGCTTCATGAAGCCCAAGCCGGCGGCCTGACGCCGACCGGGAGTTCCTCCCCGAAATTGCTGCCGGCTGCGGCGGCTTCTATGCGCCATCTCCCGGCGCCGGCTGCGCGGGGGCCGCCGCGCGCGATCCTGCGGGCGGCGCATTCACGACCGGCTGGTTCTCTTCCGGCTCGCCGGGCTGCACCGGCAGCAGATTGCCCTCGGCGTCCTTCGCCGGCTGCTGCGCGGCCGGCGTGGCGCCGACGGCGCCCGGCGGCGGCGCCGGCTCGGTCGCGGCGACATAACTGACATAGAAGGCGCCGCCGATAGCCGCGAGCGCCACCGCGGAGATGACGACGAGGACAGGTCCAGGTTGGTCCATTGCATCGTCCATGGCTTCGCCTCCCGCGAGGGTGATGGCGACTCAACGGGCAGAGTGCGGGCGGCGTTCCCGCCCTGCGGCAACTCCCGCCTCCCCCATACGTTAAATCGCAGGGAGAAGTGCGGGGACCCCTTGAGAAACGAGGAACGCGCATGCCCCGGGACATCAACACCACGCCTCCGCCGCCACGCCGGGATGTCGGCAAGGAGATTGATCAGGCCCAGCCCGATCCGCAGGTCGCGCGCCGCGCCGCAGAGGACATCGAACGCCACAGCGGCGCGAAGACGACGCAGGACGAACTCGAAGAGGATCTCGTCGACGAACGCTCCGGCGATCCGTCGGTGCACCAGCAGGTTTTCGGCCGCGACGCCGAGAAGGCCTATGACGACACGCCGCCCGGCGCAGGGCATCGCGAAGTCAATCCGATCGGCACGGCCGTTCAGCCGGAAGGCTTCTCGCCGATGCGCGGCGTCGGCGACACAGATCAGGGCGACCGCCAGCCCGACGGCGGCCGCCGCCGTTGATCGATACAGATGATTTCAGTGAGGACAGCGTGACGCCGCAGGATCGTGAAGAAGAGACGGATGACGAGACGCCCAAGCCTGCGGCGCCCGCCCGCGATCATCCGAACAAGCCCTTTCGCACGCCAGGCAAGACCAGGACGCATCCGGCGCCGGAAGTCGGAACTGACGGTCAACGGCGCTCGCCAGCGCAGCAACAGGAGGAGAAGGATTAGATTAGCGGGTTCCCATCGCACTGATGCGGGTTAACTCGGCGGAACGGGCCTGACTCCGAAACGTTGGTCCTGTGCGCGAGCGGGGACGGTCAGCTTTTCTGTCGCGCTCAACACAAGACGAAGGAACATGTCCCATGGCCAACAATCCCCGTGACCGTAACGAGCAGAACCAGAACCCGCAGGATCGCCGCGAGCAGTCGAACATCAACGATCCGAACCGCGATCGCGACAATGACGGCGCGCGCAAGCAGCAGCAGGGCCAGCAGAATCCGCAGGACCAGCAAGGCGGCCGCGATCAGCAGCAGAAGAACCCGCAACAGCAGCGGCCGCAACAGCGCTAGCCGGTCTCCTGTTCGGCTTGTGCATGCTGAAGGCCCGATCCTTCACATGCGCCTGGAAAGAAAAGCCCCGGACCTCGCGGTCCGGGGCTTTGTTGCGGGTCGAAGGATCACATCTAGAATTTGAAGCCCAGCGCGACCGTGCCGGAATTCACATCAACATTGTCGAGCCCGAACCAGGTGTAGTCGGCACGTACCTCGATGTCCTCGCTTAATGCATAGGAGAGGCCTGCGCCCGCGCTCCAGCCATCCTCGGCGTCTTCCGCCAGCGGGATCTGCACCCCGCCCGGCCCGATGGCGTTGGCGTTGACCTCCGCATAGGCATAGCCAAGCCGCCCCGATACGCTCAGCCGGTCGGAGATCGGCAGCACCGCGCGGCCATAGGCGGCGGCCATGAAGTCGAGGCCGAGGTCGCCCGACACGTTGATGATGTCCGTGAAGTCCCCGTCATTGTTCGCATCGAAATCCAGGTCGTCCTCGCTCGAGTCGAAGTCGAGATCGCCCTCGTCGATGCCGGCCGAAAGATCTGCCTCGATGCCGAACATCGGCGTGAGCTGCCATCCCAGCCGCGCCGTGATGGCGTTGGTGTCGACCGAATAGCCGGTGTCGTTGGCCTCGAAGTTGTAATAGCTCCAGCCGCCTTGCACGTAGAGGCCGGTGTCCGCCGACTGTGCATTTGCCGCTGCAGCAAGCCCGAATGCCAGCGCCGCACAGCTTGCCGCGCGCCGAAGTGTCTTCGCGATCATGGGGAGATGCTCCTGCTTCCAGTTTGTCTTTTCGTGCAGCCTTTCGCCCCAACGCCGCCCCGGATGTGGCGGTTCCGGGAAGACCGTCAGCCGACGGACAGTGTCGCAGGCGGGCAACGGGCGCTGGCGCGGTGCGGGAACGCCGCCTATAAGCCGCGCTGCTTCACGGAACCCTGCCCGAAAGTCCCTTATGTACCGCGTGCATTGCCAGCTTTCCCGCGCCGAGGCCGAGCGCCTGTCCGACGTTCTCGCTAGCCTCGACCCCTCGCCGGCCTCGGCCGTATCGGTCGAAGAAATGTCGAAAGTTTCATGGAGCCTCGATGCGTTCTGCACAGACGAGCCCCTCGCCAACGAGACCGCCGGGATCATTTCACGTGAAGTCTCCGGCGCGCGGGTCTCCGTGCAGAAGCTGGACGACAAGGACTGGGTCGCCGAAAGCCTCGCCGGCCTTCCCGCGGTGCATGCGGGCCGCTTTGTTGTCGCGGGCGCGCATGAGCTTGCGAAAGCAGCTCCTGGAAAAATCCCGGTCTGGATCGAAGCCGGCCCTGCCTTCGGCACTGGCCATCACGGCACAACGAAGGGGTGCCTCGAAGCGCTCGATCTCGAACTGAAGCGCCGCCGCCCGTCCCGCGTGCTGGACATCGGCACAGGCTCGGGCGTCCTCGCCCTCGCCGCCGTGAAGGCAGGCGCTGGTTTCGCGCTCGGAACAGATCTCGACGCCGAGTCGATCCGCATCGCGCACGAGAACAGGACGAACAATCGCGCGGGCCGGCGCTTGAAACTTCTGCACGCCCGCGGCGCAGGCCACCATGTCATCCGCGCCGGCGCGCCCTATGATCTCGTGCTTGCCAACATTCTCGCAAAGCCGCTGGTCGGCCTTGCGCCCGAGATTGCAAAACTGGTGAAGCCCGGCGGCCGCATCATCCTGTCCGGTCTGCTGACGCACCAGGAATCGCAGGTCAAAGCCGCCTATGCCGGGCAAGGACTGCATCTTGCTGGCCGTCGCCGCCTCAATGGCTGGTCGACCCTGACCTACCAGCGCCCGGCAAGAAGGCCTGTTACACGGCGCACCTAGCGTCAGTGGACAGAAATTCAGCCGTAAAACTCGGCCCGCCCTTGCAGCCGGCGCGTCGCAGGTGGCATTTCAGACATCTGTTTCTCAGGTGCGATAATGCGTCAGACATATGAAGTCATTGGCGGTCCAACGGTCGGACGGACGAACCTTCCGCTGCTGCGCGCCACGCTCAAGTCGATGGAGCTCGATGGCGTCTACATTCCGCACGACGACGAGTACCAGAACGAATACCTGCCTGCCTGCTATGAGCGCCTGGCATGGGCCACGGGCTTCACCGGCTCCGCCGGCGCGGCGTTCGTCTTCCAGAAAACCGCAATCGTCTTCGTCGACGGCCGCTACACGCTGCAGGTGAAGCAGCAGCTCGCGCCCAAGATGTTCGAGGTCGCCGACCTCGTCGATCTCGGTCCCTTCGGATGGCTGGCGAAGCAGACGAACCTCACCGGCCAGAAGATCGGCTACGACGCCAGGATCATCTCTCCCGACGCCCTCGAGCGCCTGCGCGACGCCGCGAAGAAGGCCGGCGTCGAACTCGTAGAGACCGAAACCAATCCGATCGATGCAGCCTGGGCGGATCGCCCCGGCGAACCGACAGCGCAGGTCGTGCCGCATGATATCGCCTTCGCCGGCGAAAGCTCTTCGTCCAAGCGCGCGCGCCTCGGCAAGCAGATGCAGGATCACAAGATCGACGCGGCGATCATCACCTCGCCTGCCTCGATCGCGTGGCTGTTCAACGTGCGCGGCGGCGATGTCTCGCGTACGCCGCTGCCGCTTGGCCGCGCCTTCCTTTACTCTGACGGACAGGCGGAACTGTTCGTGGCGCCGGGCAAGGTCGGGTCCGACCTCGGCGCACATCTCGGCAATGAAGTCTCGCTGCGCTCCAACAACGAGCTCGAGCGCCGGATGGCGAAGCTGCAAGGCAAGCGCGTCAGCGTCGACCCTTCGCTGGCGTCCGCCTGGTTCTTCTCCGCCCTGGGAAAGGCCGGCGCCGAAATCGTCCGCGCGCAGGATCCGGTGGCGCTGCCGCGTGCAAGGAAGAACGCAGTCGAAGTTGAAGGCGCGCGCAAGGCGCACCGCCGTGACGGCGCAGCCCTGTCCCGCTTCCTCCGCTGGTTCGAGGAGCACGGCCAGACCGGTGAGGTCACGGAGATCGACGCAGCGAAGAAGGTCGAGGAATTCCGCGAACAGACGGGCGAACTGCAGGACCTGTCGTTCAACTCCATTTCCAGCGCAGGCCCGAACGGCGCCATCAACCACTATCGGCCCGACATCCAGACCAACCGCAAGCTGGAGCGCGGCACGCTCTTCCTGCTCGATAGCGGCGGCCAGTATCTCGACGGCACCACCGACGTGACACGCACCCTCGCCATCGGCGATCCGACCGAAGAAATGAAGGAGCGCAACACCCGCGTGCTGAAGGGCCATATCGCGCTTGCCCGCGTGCGCTTCCCGAAAGGCACGACCGGATCACAGCTCGACGTGCTGGCGCGCCTCGCCCTGTGGGAAGGCGGCCTCGACTACGACCACGGCACCGGTCACGGCGTCGGCTCCTACCTCGGCGTGCACGAAGGTCCGCATCGCATTTCGAAGGTCGGCAACACCGTTGCGATGGAGCCGGGCATGATCGTCTCCAACGAGCCCGGTTACTACAAGGCCGATGCCTGGGGCATCCGCATCGAAAACCTGCAGGTCGTGCATGAGGCGAAGCCCATTCCCGGCGGCGAGCGCGACATGCTCGGCTTTGAAACGCTGACGCTTGCGCCCCTCGACCGCCGTCTCATCCTCCCCGGCCTGCTGTCGGAGCAGGAATGGATCTGGCTCGACCGCTACCACGCACGCGTGCTGGCGGAAGTCGGCCCGCTGCTGGATGAGGACGATCGCGCCTGGCTCGCCGAGGCGTGCAAGCCGCTCTGATACGCGCGTTAGTTGCCGAGCCCGCCGGTCGGCGGAGCAATATCGGCATGGCGATCAAGGGCGCGCTGAAGCGCAGTCTTGTCTTCCTGCTTGTCGCTGCCTTTCGGGCGGCAAACGCGGGTCTTTCTTACGCGCGACCCCGGCTCGTATTCGTTGCGGCACACCATTTCGGGTTCGGCCGTCTTTTCCGTCGTGGCAGCGGCTGTCGTCTGTGGCGCATCGGCTGGGGCGCCGGCTGCGGCCTGAAACAGCATGAGAAGCACAGCGTCGATCATCGTCCTGACCCCTGTCGTGTTCGGACCAAGATTAGGCGCCGTTGGGCGCCGTGGCAACGCTGGCCCTCTTGCTCCATGACGCCAGCCGGGCATGCTTGCGCCAAAGTGATCGTGGGAGGCTTCGATGATCAAGGCGATGGCGCTGGCAGCGGGAACTGTCCTCGGGCTTGCGGCATGCACTACCGTCTCCGCCGCAGAGGGCGATGGCCGGTTCGCTTCCTGCCCTGCCTACAAGGCCGCCTACGACGTCACCGACGAATTCATGCGCACGTTCAACACCCGGGACGCGGCCGCCTGGGGCGCCACCTTCCACTTCCCGTCGGTTCGCATCGCCTCCGGCAATGTACGCATCATCAACGGCCCGGCGGACCTGGAGAACTCCTTCACCACGCTGGAAGCGCAGGGCTGGCATCACAGCGCATGGGCGAAGCGTGAAGTGGTGCAGTGCGGCCCGGCCAAGGCGCACATGCTGACGACATTCGTCCGCTATCGCGCCGACAATTCCGTGTTGTCGCAGTTCGACTCGCTCTACATCGTCGAGTTCAGGAACAATCGCTGGGCGCTGACGGCGCGCTCAAGCTTCGCACCCTAACCTAGCAAAGCGGCTTGCCGTCGTACTTCGGCGCATAGGCGATGCAGGCGATATCGAGCATCCACGGTCCGCGCGAGGGATCGACCTCGCCTGCCCATGCGCGCAGCTCCTTCGTCGCCCATTGCGTCAGCATGATCTTCTGCGGCCGCGTCAGGTTTGCAGGCGCGCGGCCCTTCTCTTCATGGATCATCGCGCCGTCGACATACCAGCGCACGCGGTCTGCCTGCCAGTCGAAGGCATAGGTGTGAAAGCCGTCAGATGAATCGAACGCCAGGTCGGCCTTCTTCGATGTCGAGCGATAATTCTCGTGGATCGTCACTTCCACCCGCTTTGTCGCCTTGCCGAGGATCTCGATGTCGATCTCTTCAGGCGCCTTCTGGCCCTCGCGCCCGGCATAGGTGAACGCGCCGGTGATCAGACCCTGGTCGTGCGGTACGCGCATGCGGAACTCGAAGTAGCCGTAGCGAAAGGCGGCGTGCGACTGGATTTCGCCGCCAGCCAGCGCTTTCTCTGCGCCGTCCGGCGCGCGCGACACGGTCAGCCGCAGGCCTTCGCGTGTGATGCTGATCTGGCTGCGCCGCCAGGCAGTTTCCATCCAGTCGCCGTTCGACCAGCCATCGGAGATGTACCAGCGATCCTCGTCGAGCTGGTCGCCCTCGAAACGCTCGATGAATGCCTTGCCCATCTGTGGAAGCCTCGGACCAGGCGTTGCCGCGGCGGCGGCCGGCGCCGGTTCCTCCGCCGGTGCGGGCTCGACAGGCGCGACCGTCGAAACGGTGACCGCCGCCTCTATCGCCTCCTGCTGTGTGGGATGCTCCTGCGAGGCGATGGATTTGGCTTCTTCCGCCGCCGCCTCGGCCAGGGCGACGCGGTACGCGCCGACGCCCATCGTCACGAGTGTCAGCGCAACGGAGAGGAGAAAACCTGCGGCCGCTCCTGTCCCTTCAGGCGAGCTTCGCGCCAGACGCGAAACGTCGTCGCAGAATCTCGCGACGCTTTCGGTGAAACGCTTCATGGAGTCGGCCGCCGGCATCGCTCAGTCGCCGCAACGAATGTGCCAGATCGCGCCCGTTCAGATGGTCAGTGACGCCATCCACACTCGATGCAGTTGCCGTCAGGGTCGGCGACCTTGGCAGCGTAGTAGGAGTAGCGGCCGCTTGTCGGCTGCGGAGCGGGATAGCCGAGTTGCTTGCCGCCCGCCTCCATCGCCGCGCGATAGAAGGCGCGGACCGTGAAGTCGTCCGGCGCCTCGATCGCCACATGTGCGGGTTGTGTCTCGGGCAGCTCAGTCGCCGCCCGCGCCTCGGCGCATGCGACCTTCACCTGCAGGACCGGATTGGCGCCATCGGCCGGGCGGCCGAGGGCGAACCCGTCGTCCCGCACGTCGATCAGGGAAAGGCCGAGCGTCCGGGCCGTCGCGGCGTAGAATCGCCGCGCGGCTTCAAGATCGCGCGCCAGAATACGTGACTGCTGCAGCATCTCTGGCCTCCTCCACCGCGGAAAACGCGCGAAAGGGGAACCGGTTGCGGGAAGGCAACGATGGCGGGGAAGCCGCAGCGGAGCACAGGAACCCAAACCGCTGCGGAGAACGGTTGGGACGCACCAAAATGGGATTTCCGGCCGCCGATTCAGGGAACTACCTGAAATCATTGGCGCTGGGGCAGACCCCTGCTAAACGCCCCGCCAAGGAACCAAGAATGACTCCCCGCAACAACATCCGAAACTTCTCGATCATCGCTCACATCGACCATGGAAAGTCGACGCTGGCCGACCGCATCATCCAGATGACGGGAGGGTTGGCGGAAAGGGACATGGTCGAGCAGGTGCTCGACAACATGGATATCGAGCGCGAGCGGGGCATCACCATCAAGGCCCAGACGGTCCGTCTCGACTACAAGGCCCGGAACGGCGAGTCCTACGTCCTCAACCTCATGGACACGCCCGGCCACGTCGACTTCGCCTACGAAGTCTCGCGCTGCCTTGCCGCCTGCGAAGGCTCGCTGCTGGTGGTCGATTCTTCGCAGGGCGTCGAAGCCCAGACCCTCGCCAACGTCTACAAGGCCATCGACCAGAACCACGAGATCGTGCCGGTCCTCAACAAGGTGGACCTGCCCGCCGCCGATGCGCCGCGCGTGAAGCAGCAGATCGAGGACGTGATCGGACTCGACGCCTCCAATGCCGTGCTGATCTCGGCCAAGACCGGCGAGAACGTGCCGGAGGTGCTCGAAGCCATCGTCACGCGGCTGCCGCCGCCCAAGGGGGATACCGACGCACCGCTCAAGGCGCTCCTCGTCGACAGTTGGTACGACGCTTATCTCGGGGTCGTCGTGCTCGTGCGCATCGTTGACGGCACGCTCACC
>DATBNA010000454.1:0-2734 GCA_036554545.1 Hyphomonadaceae bacterium | reverse complement strand
TCCCGTGATGAACGGCGAAGGCGAGATTCTGCTGCGTACGCCGCCGCTTCTGCTGGTCGCCGACGCGTATACGACCACCATCGCGGTGCGCGAACGCGATGTGCAGATATCCTCACAGCTCGGCGCGAACTTCCACGTGAGTCACCCGACGCTGCAGACACGTGGATATGGAGTGTACCACCAGCCAGGCGAATGGACGCTGAAGCCGGCCGTTCCTGCGCCTGCTCTCAAGCAGAGCGAGTTCGCAAAGTGAACGCCGTCGCCGACGTGTCAGCTGAAGCTGGCGTCCGGGCCGCCGCGGCGCATGTTCAGATGCGCGCCAACCTGCAGCAGTATCTGCACAATGCGATGCTTGCTGAAAAAGCCTGGGCGCGGAGCGATGCCGGCACAGCGGCAATCTACGCCAGCCTCGCTGCGTGGGTCGCGGCCCACTCGCACTGCGGATTTTTTTCCAGTCCCCGACTTGAATCATTGCTGACAGAGATCGGACGCTCGGAATTGCGCGATCAACCGGTTCTGGCCAATCGACCATCGTCGTTCAAGCGGGTGCTGCACGTCATCGGCGAAGTATCGTCCGTCGGCGGCCTTGCCAACATGCTGCGCCGCTGGATCGAGAGCGATCCCAGCCGAACACACTCCGTTGCGCTTACACAGCAACGCAACCCGATCGCACAGGCTCTCATCGACACGGTAGACCATGCAGGCGGCGGCATTCACCGCATAAATGGCGAGAAGGGCGGCCTCCTCGGATCGGCGCGCGCGCTCCGGGAGCTGGCGCTCGCCAATGACATCGTCGTGCTACACACCGCCAACTCCGACGTCATTCCGTCGATCGCGTTCGCTCGACCGGAGTGTTTTCCGCCGGTGTTCTACCTCAACCACTCCGATCACATGTTCTGGCTCGGATCGTCCATCGCGCACGTCGTCGGCTCCATGCGTCAGGCCGCCCTCGATATCGCGGAGCAGCGCCGCGGCATCTCGCGCGAGCGCTCGATGCTCGTGCCCATCCTGGTGTCGCCTGCACGCCGTGAGAATTCCCGCGAAGCCGCCAAGGCCAAGCTCGGGCTCGCGGCAGATTCGATTGTGATCATCTCCGTTGCGCGTGCGCAAAAGTACCGCACGATCGATGGCGTGTCCTTCGCGGATGTTCATGTCCCTGTCCTCAAGCAGCACCCGAATGCCGTCTTGTTCGTCGTGGGCGGCGGAAATCGCCCCGACTGGCAGGCCGCCAGCGACGAAGTCGGAGGTCGCATCCGGTCGCTGGCGCCGCAGAACCCCAAACCATGGCTTGAAGCTGCGGACATCTATGTGGACTCGTTCCCCTTCTGCTCCGCGACATCCATGATGGAAGCCGCCGGACACGGCGTGCCGTGCGCCGGACGGTTCCTCTGGCCGGACGCAGCCCGCATCTGCGGGATGGATCATCCCGGTCTGCAGGGACCGCTTGTCGAAGGCCGGACCAACGCAAGCTATCAGGTCAACCTGTCGCGCCTGATCTCCGACCCAGCTCTTCGCGCCGACGCAGGCGCGCGAATCGCAGCATCTGTCGCCGCCGCCAACGAACCCCCTGGCTGGAACTCTTATATGGAAGCAGCCTTCGCGCGTTGCGCCGAACTACCGCCGGTGAAGCCAGCCGAGGTATTCGGCGCCAACGCAGGCGAAACCATGCTGCTGGGCGAGCCGGATGACCGACTTCAACAGATCTATGGATTCACCTCCCCGCAGGACGAACTCGTCCGCTGGCACTTGACCTGGTTCCCTACCAGGGAGCGCCTCCGGCTATGGGGCCAAATCCGGCGTGGCATCGGCTTCACCAGCAAGGGCGCGGCCATCCGCAGCCTCTTTCCTGAGTGGATGATCCGGCGGCTAAAGGATCGCGCCTGATGAAAGCCGTCGTGGTCATCCCCTACTTCCAGCGCAAGCCCGGTATCCTCCGCCGGGCGCTCGACACCGTCTTCGCCCAGAAACTCGATCCCGGCATCGAGGTCGATGTCCTCATCGTGGACGATGAATCGCCCTCGCCGCCCGAGCTCGAAACCGAGGGACTCTCGCGCCCGGGCTTTGCAATCAAGATCATCAAACGCCGTAACGGCGGCCCGGCCCGCGCCCGCAATACGGGTCTGGCGGCGGCCGCGGGAGCCGACTGGATTGCGTTTCTCGATTCAGACGACCTCTGGCGCGAGGAACATCTGGCCACCGGGATCGCCGCGCTCAGGCATGGCGCGCAATTCTATTGCGCCAACAATCGCTACGAGGGCGACCGGACCTGGTTTGACGGCCTCGATACCACGCCAGCCATGCTGGCCGCAGCGGAGACCATCGCGCCCGACGTTCATCGCCTGACCCGCGACGCCGCAATGGGGTACCTTCTCGAAGGCTGCCTTGCCCACACGTCGACGGTGATCGCGGACGCAAAAACCATCCGCGGCCTGCGTTTCGACGAGGAGCAGGAACTGGCTGGCGAAGACTATCTTTTCTGGATCGGCGCAGTGGATCGCAGTCAGCACGTCGCGTTCTCGATGGCGCTGATGGCTGAACGCGGCCGAGGTGTGGACATGTACAGGTCAGCTCTGGACTGGAACAGTCCGCAGTGTGCACGCCGGCTCTACTACGCACTGCTGCTGCACAAGAAGATCTACAGCCGTTTCTGCCGCACGCCAGAACAGAAGGCGACGCTTCGCGGCAAGATCGACTTGCTGCGCCGGGGCATCGCCTACCTGATGGTGCGCAATGC
>DATBNA010000439.1:0-1875 GCA_036554545.1 Hyphomonadaceae bacterium | reverse complement strand
CGTGCCGGTGCCACATGAGCGCGAGGTCGCGGCGGTTTTCGAAACTCCGCTCTCCTTCCTGATGAATCCAGCGAACCACCAGCGCCACGAGCGCGAATACCGCGGGGTCTTGCGCGCCTACTACGCCATGCCCCACAACGGTCGGTATATTTGGGGAGCGACCGCCGGAATGCTTAAGGCGCTTTACGACAGGCTTTATGGCGGGGACAGGCCAGCCGGCCCGGCCGGCAAGGACAGATAAGCCATGGTCCAGCGCATCTTTGTCGAGCTGCTGCTCTTCCTGACGCCGTTCATGGTGTTCCTGGTCTATCGCGCCGCCTCGCGCGACATGATGATCCGCGATCGCTGGCCGCTGACGACGCTTATTCTGATCGGCACGGCGCTGGCCGCCGCCGCGCTGATCATCACGCCGCTGCTCGAGCCGTCCGAAAGCACCAAGTGCTACCAGGCCGCGCAATACGTTGATGGCAAGGTGATCCCGTCGAAGGAAATCCCGTGCGCCGAGGCGCAACCGCCAGGAGCGCTGTCGGGGCCTTCGACAACTACCGAGCCATCGACGTCGCCTGCTCCGGTCGCGCCGAGGGACAGGGGCAACTAGCCATGCAACGGCTGGCGCTCCAGCCCTGGATGACATCCGCCGCGGCGCGACGGGTGATGAATGCGCTCGAGGCGGCGCGTCCCGGCTCGGCGCGCTTCGTTGGCGGCTGCGTGCGCAACGCGCTGCTGGGCGAGCCTGTCGCCGACATCGACATCGCCACGCAGCTCACGCCCGACAGGGTGGAGAAGGCCATGCTGGCCGCGGGCGTCGCCGTGCATGCAACAGGAATTGAGCACGGCACGCTGACTGTTGTCGCCGACCGCATGCCTTTCGAAGTGACCACCCTGCGGCGTGATGTCGAAACCGACGGCCGCCGCGCGGTGGTCGCCTTCACCGAAGACTGGGCCGAAGACGCCCAGCGACGCGACTTCCGGATGAACGCGCTTTATGCGTCGGCGAACGGCGAGGTGTTCGACCCCGCAGGCGGCGGCCTCGAGGATATCGCGCAGCGCCGCATCGTCTTCGTCGGCGATCCCGAAACACGCATCCGCGAGGATTACCTGCGCATCCTTCGCTTCTTCCGCTTCTTTGCCTGGTACGGCCATGGCGAGCCTGATGCTGCCGGGCTTATGGCCTGCTCGAAATTGAAGGCCGGGCTCGCCACGATCTCCGCTGAACGCATCTGGATGGAGATGAAGAAACTGCTGGCCGCGCCTTCGCCGATGGCCGCGCTCGACGCCATGGGCAGCTTCGGCATTCTCACGTCGCTTTTCCCGAACACGCGCGGGCTGGAGCTCCTTGCGAAGATTGTCGCCCTTGAAGGAAGGGAAGGGCTCGCGCCCGATCCGATGGTCCGCTTCCTCGCGCTGTTCTGGAAGGACGCCGACGCGGTTCAAGAGGCAGCCAATCGCCTGAGGATGTCGAACGAGGAGCGCCATCGACTCAACTGGGCGGTCAGGGACATGACCGACATCACCACGGCCATGAACGGTCGCGCCCTGCGCCGCGCGCTCTATGCCATCGGCCAGTCCGTCTTCCGCGACCGCGTCGTACTCGAATGGGCGCAGCATCCGGACGTCTCCGGCATGTGGAAGACGCTGTACGATCAGGCCGGCGCCTACGAGCGCCCCGCGCTGCCGGTCACCGGCGACGACATGCTCGCTCTCGGCGTCGCCGAAGGCCCCGCCATCGGCGACGCCCTCCGCAAACTCGAGGCCGAATGGATCGACTCCGACTTCAAGCTGAAACGCGAACAGCTGCTGGCGAAGCTGAAGTAGCGAATCTTCGAGTCGATCGCTCATGAGGTCGATCGGCGGCTGCTGTCACACAGTTCAATT
>DATBNA010000438.1:0-4378 GCA_036554545.1 Hyphomonadaceae bacterium | reverse complement strand
GCCGACGAGCGCGAGAAAGCCGAGCGTGATCGGCCAGCGCAGACCGAAGCGGTCGACCAGCGGCCCGAAACACAGCGCGCCTACGACGCTGAACACGTTGAACAGGACGGAGGCGAGGCTCGCATCCGCCTGGAAGCCTTTGGCGGCGACCAGAGTCGGAAGCCAGTTGAGGACGAGATAGAGGATGAGCAGCGTCGGAGAGAAAGTGAACCAGAGCAGGATGGACGGCAGGCTGCGTCCGCCGCCAAACAACGGTCCGCGGTGCACGATCATGTAAGCGCCCAAAAGGCCGAGCACGCCGCCCAGCCATGGCGCCACCACGCCGCCGATCGAACCTGCCCCCGGCATCCGTCCCGCCTGATCGAGCAGGTACCAGAACGCCACGCCCAGCGGAATCGCCGCCAGCCATGGGAGGTTAGAACCCACCGCGCCTTTCTCCGGCTTCTGCGTCTCCTTCATGAAGAGGAGCAGCAGAGGAGCGAGGATCAATGGAATGATCCCGCCGATCAGGAACAGCGGCCGCCATTCGCCCTGATATCCAAGCCAGCTCAGCAGCGCGACCGTCGATCCGCCGACAGGCATGCCGCAGAACATCATCGCGGCGGTCGATCCTCGCCGCTTCCCGTCAGACACGTCCGCCGCAATCGCCATCACGTTCGGCAGCGCCCCGCCAAACCCGAGACCCGTCAGCAGCCGCGCCGCGAAAAGCATCTCGAACGACGTCGCCTGCATGGTCATCAGCGTGAACAGCCCGAAGATCACGACCGCCCCGATCAGCACCGGCTTTCGTCCGAACACGTCAGCCAGCCAGCCGCCAAGAATGGCGCCAATCACCAGTCCGATATTGCTCGCCGAGAGCGCCTGGCCGAGCACCTCGCGCGAGAGCTTCAGCTCCGGCCCCAGCGCAGGCGCAGCAACGCCCATCGCCTGGATGTCAAAACCTTCGATGACCATCACGCCGAAGCACAGCGCAACGGTAACCGCAGCGCCCGAAATGCGAGGCGCGGCGGCGCTCTCTGCCTGGATAGTCATTCTTCCTCCCGCGCCGCGTGTGGCGGTCTTCCGTTGCAGCAACCTGACCTTGCGTCGTCGAGCCGTCCAGACCCGAAACCTGCCAAAGACCCCGAAACTGTTGACATGCAAGCGTTTGCAGTAAAATAGTTATATCACATCACAATCGGGCGGGCGAGAACCGCCACGGGGAGACGTCATGGGCAACAACAACATCGCGACAGGATCGGTGCGCCGTCGGTCATGGACCGTGGCTCTCCTTGGCGGCTGCGCGGCCGCCGCCATCATGTGCGGCGCGCCGGCGTTCGCGCAGCAAGGTGCGGAAGAGGACCGGGCCAATGAAGGCGAACGTGTCGTCGTCACAGGCAGCCGCCTGCGCGGCGTCGAGGAGGCTGTCGGCAGTCCCGTGTTCGACATCGGCCGCGAAGACATCGAGGAGTCGACGGTCACCACGGTCGACAAGCTGATCCAGCAGACGCCGCAAGTGCTCGACCTCGGCGTGTCGGAGGCATCACGCGCCCAGAACGGCGGCGCCGGCAACATCGTCTACGGCACAGGCATCAACCTGCGCGGCCTCGGACCTTATGCAACGCTGACGCTGATCGACGGTCACCGCGCCATTTCCAACGGCCGTTCGATCGATCCATCCTTCATGCCATCGCTCGGCCTCGAGCGGATTGAGGTACTGGCTGACGGCGCCTCGGCGGTCTACGGGTCGGACGCCATCGCCGGCGTCGTGAACCTGATCCCGCGCCGCTATGTCGATGGCGGGCAGGTTTTCGCACGCTATGGCATCGGCGATGAATACGACGAGCGCCAGCTCGGCGCGTCCTGGGGAACGATCTGGGACAGCGGCCAGGCCCACTTTGCTTACGAATACAACTTCCGCAGCAATCTCAATGGCGAGGATCGCGACTTTTTCCGCGCCGACCAGCGCGGCCGCGGCGGACCGGACTACCGGCCTACGCTATGCAATCCGGGCAATATCGTCGTGGGCGGCGTCTCCTACGCCATTCCTGCCGGCGGCGTGACGGCGGCGAACCGCGCGTCCCTGCTGCCGAACACATCCAACCGCTGCGAAACGCTGGAAACACAGGATCTGCTGCCGGAGCAGGAATACAACTCCTACGCCGCCACGCTGAACCAGGAAATATTGCCGTGGCTGGAGTTTGTCGCAGACGCCTTCCACACCGAGCGGACATTTGCACGCATTGTCGCGCCAGGAACGGCGAGTCTCAACGTTCCGTCGGCCAACGCCTTCTTCGTGGCGCCACCTGGCCTGACGCCAGCGACCGAAACGGTTCAGTATAATTTCGGCGCTGACTTCCCGGGCAACTCAACATCGGGATTCGCACGCAACACGCAGGTCACCGTGTCACTCGTCGCCGATCTTCCAGGTGACTGGCAGGGCGAAGTACTGGCAACTTACGGCGAAAACAGGGACAATTCGGAGTCCTATCTCGGTGTCAACAACGGCGCGCTGAACGCAGCGCTCGGAAGCGCCAACCCGGCGACGGCCTTCGATCCGTTCGGCCTCAATCGCACAAACCCAGCCGTCATAGCAGGCATCGCCAACCAGATCTTCCTGGCGCCGACGAACAACGAGCTTACCGGCTATGAGGCGCGCTTCGACGGGCCGGTGTTTACAATGCCGGGTGGCGCGGTGCGGCTCGCCGTCGGCTTTGAAAGGCAGGAGCAAACGACACATCTCGGCTCAGCCCGCGGTAATCCAGGCACGCCGATTGTGTTCCGCAATTTCGACCGGACAGTGGACTCTGCTTACGCAGAAGTCTTCTTCCCCTTCTTCAGCTCGACCAATGCCGTCCCCGGGCTGCGTCGGCTCGAACTCAACCTCGCCGGCCGCTATGACAACTACAGCGACGTTGGCGAGACGACCAATCCGAAGATCGGCATAAACTGGGCGCCGATTGACGACCTGACCTTCCGCGGCAGCTATGGCACCAGTCTGCGCGCACCGATCTTCGCGGAGCTGTACGGAAACTCCTCGGCGCTGTTCGCCCAGAACTATTCGGATCCGACTGCCGGCAACGCTACGGTCACGGGCGTTGCCCTTTCCGGCGGCAACACCGCGCTGGAGCCCGAGGAAGCCACAACCTATGCAATCGGCTTTGACTGGGAACCGTCGCAGATCCCCGGCCTGCAATTTGGCTTGGGCTATTTCGATATCGAGTATGAAGGACAGATCGCGGCCTATCTCAGCGATCTCACCATCCTGCGGAATGAGAGCCAGTTTGCGGGCACCGGCATCATCCTTCGCGGGGCCGCAGCGAACCAGCGCTACCTCGATCTGCGCGCTGCAGGTATCCCGATCGGTGCGGGCACCCCGCCTAATCCGGTGACCATTTTTGTCGACGGCCGGCCGCAGAACCTCGGCGTCTCGGTGATGAAGGGCTTCGACTTCAACGCGGCCTACGCCATGGAGTTCATGGGCGGCGACCTCAACCTCGGCGTCGACGGCACCTATCTCAACACCTTCGATAGCCAGATCACACCCAACGGCACCGTGCTCGACAAGAAGGACAAGATCTTCAATCCGCTCGACTTCAAGATGCGTGCGCGTGCGGACTGGACGCGCGATGCGGTCCGGCTCTATGGCGCGGTCAACCATGTCGGTGAATACACCAACGATCTCGTCACGCCGTTTCAGAATGTCGATGCATGGACATCGATTGACGCCGGCATTGCCATTACACCGGGCGAAGCCACCGCGCCCCTCCTCGAAGGCGGCTTCACCGTCAGCTTCGATGTACGCAACCTGCTCGATGAAGAACCACCCTATGTGAACCTCGCGCCCAACGTGAACGGCAGCGGCGGCTTCGACGCCACGGCCAGCAACCCGATCGGGCGCGTGATGAGTGTCTCCCTGCGGAAGAAGTGGTAACTGACTGCGGGGCGGATGTCCTTGCCGGCGTCCGCCCCGGCATTTCCGCTCAGCTGGACGCGGCCGCGCCGCTGGCGATCATCTCGTAAATTTCTCTCGCATCGAAGCCGAGCTTCGCAAGCTGCTCGCGCGTATGCTCGCCCAGCCGCGGCGGCGCTATCGTCTGCCAGCGTGTGCACAAAACGCCTGCAGACTGAGGGCATTTCAGTGGCCGCTATTTGCGCCCAACATTTCAGCCTACAACGCGCTCAGCGGTAGGCTGCATCGTTCGTCCGCAATCCGCTCCGGTTCGGACTTTGATAATCGGATGGTTGAACGGGTATTGCTGGCCCATTCGAGGCGCGCGGCTACTCCATCGCCGTCTCGTCCCAGAGCTCGCGGCAACCTTCGACCACTGCAGCTGCCCATCCTCCCGGTGAGCTGACAGCCGATGGGCCGGGCAATATCCGTTACGCACCATCCCGG
>DATBNA010000422.1:0-6898 GCA_036554545.1 Hyphomonadaceae bacterium | reverse complement strand
CAGGGCGCCCAGCTTGCCGCCCGGGTGGAATACCTTGAACTGGTCCGCCTTGAAGCCGCGGCTCTCCAGCAGCGCCACCGCCAGCGCATCGCCCAGCGCCATCATCAGCGTGGTCGACGTCGTCGGCGCGCTCGTCTCGGCGCACGCCTCCGCGGCATCGGGAATCAGGAGGCGAATGTCCGCCGCCTCGCCCAGCGTGCTTTTTGGTTTTGCGGTCATCGCGATCAGCGGAATGCCATAGCGGCGCGTGTAGTGGAGGATGTCCGTCAGCTCGTTCGACTCGCCCGACTTCGACAGCGCCAGCACGACATCGCCCGGGCCGATCATGCCGAGATCGCCATGGCTCGCCTCGGTCGCGTGGACGAAATACGCCTGCGTGCCGGTGGAGGCCATCGTCGCCGCGATCTTGCGCGCCACGTGGCCGGACTTGCCGATGCCGGTGCAGATGACCCGGCCCTTCGCCGCCAGGATCGTATCCACAGCCTTGACGAAATCATCGCCCAGGACCCGGCCCAGCGCGCCCAGCGCCTCGGCTTCCATCGCCAGAACGCGCCGCGCCGTTGCGATATGGGGGGTGTCTGCCATTGCCCTGATTTGAACCAGAATGGCCGGGTTGTCATCCGCAGGCGCGGGTTACCGAAAGGCAAGCAGCCTATGCAGTTGAGGGCGTGCTTTGGGCACGCTATCTGGGTGGCCTGCTGGGGCAAGATAGAGACGGGGCGCGCATGCGAGGCGTGGTGATCTTCTTCGGCCTGCTCCTGCTTCTGGCAGGCGGAGCGGTCGCCGCAGCCCAGTATGTCCCGGTCGATCTCTCTTCCTATCTGGCGTCCATGCCCGGCGCCGAGGAATTCCTTAAATCGCAGATGGCGCTCTATGCCGGCGGCGGGGCTGCAGGCCTTGGCCTCCTCCTGATGATCATCGGCATGGCCACAGGCGGCTCGAAGAAGACGCCGAAAGAAGCGCCGAAAGAAGCAAAGCCTGCTCCCGCGCCCAGGAAGGCCGCCGAAGCGAAGGAAACCGCTCCGAGGCCCGCGCCTGCTCCGGCCCCGGCGCCCCAATCCAGACCCGCCGCAGCCGCGCCCCAACCCAGGCCTGCCCCGCAGCTCCAGCCGGTCGCCGCAGCCCCGCGGCCGGCAGCTCCGGCCGCCCCGACCGGCCAGGCCAAACCCCAGGCCTCGTCCCAGCCGCCGCCCGCAACCGACCCCGGCCCCACCTGGACGCAGGACCCGCGCCTGCTCAACCGCAAGCGCGTCTCCGACATCGTCAGCCTCAACGACGCCATCAAGGCCTACCACAAGAAGCACGGCGCCTATCCCAAGGCCGACGGTCTCAAGGGCTATCTCGAGCGCGGCAAGTCCTGGATCCCTGGCCTCGCGCCGGAGTTCATCGCCGAACTCCCGCGCGACCCCGCCCGGTCGGACGACGCCGCCGGCCCGCAATACGTCTATTCGTCCAACGGGGCGGACTACAAACTCCTCGCCCACGGCGTCGCCCTCGCCGGCGGCACCAATGTCGAGGTGCTCGGCGTCCGCATCGACGCCTCGCGCAATCCGACCTGGGAGAAAGCCTCCTTCGGCTTCTGGACCGAAGGCTACGCCAGCGTCTAGGCGCTAGAGCCCGCTGTAGCTGCGGTACCATTCCACGAAGCGCGGAATGCCCTGCTCCAGCGATGTCGTCGGCGCAAAGCCATAGTCGCGCGCGATCGCATCGACATTGGCGTAGGTTGCATAGACATCGCCCGGCTGCATCGGCTCGAAGATCTTCTCGGCCTTCTTCCCCGCCGCCTGTTCCACGATCTCGATGAAGCGCATCAGCTTCTCGGGCTTGTTGTTGCCGATATTGTAGATGCGATGCTTCTCGGTCGTTCCGCTCGCCGGCTTGCGTGTGGCCACCGACACGACGCCCTCGACGATGTCGTCGATCCAGGTGAAGTCGCGCTGCAGGTCGCCATTGTTGAAGACGCGGATCGGCTTGCCTTCGAGGATGTTCTGCGTGAACGACCAGTAGGCCATGTCCGGCCGTCCCCACGTTCCATAGACCGTGAAGAACCGCAGCCCGATCTGCTCCATGCCATAGAGCTTCGCATACGCCGCGCTCATCAGCTCGTCCGACCGCTTGGTCGCCGCATAGAGCGATACCGGATTGTCGACGCGATCCTCCTCCGAGAACGGCGCCTTCGTGTTGGCGCCATAGACCGAGCTCGACGAGGCATAGACCAGCAGCGGTTTCTGCGGCGCATGCCGCACCAGTTCGAGGACGGAAAGATGCCCCATCAGGTTCGACTGCGCATAGGCGAACGGGTTCTCGAGCGAATAGCGCACGCCCGCCTGCGCCGCGAGATGCAGCACCACCTCCGAGGATGTCGCCGCCGGCAGCGCTTTCAGCTTCTCGTGCTCTGCGATGTCGATGCGATGGAAGTCGAACCCCTCGCGAGCCCGCAGGCGCTTCAACCGCTCTTCCTTCAGCTTCACCGGATAATAGGCGTTGAGATTGTCGACGCCGGTGACGGCGATCCCCTGGTCGAGCAGCCGGTTGGCGACATGAAAGCCGACGAAGCCGGCCGCCCCCGTGAGCAGCACGCGCCGGACAGGTAGCTTCGTCGTCATTCTAATCCTTGCAGGGCGTCAGAGAATGGACTGCCCGGTCGACTTCCAGTCCTTGAGGAAGGACTCGATCCCCGTGTCGGTCAATTCGTGCTTGTAAAGCGCGGCGAAAACCTTCGGCGGCAAGGTTGCACAATCCGAGCCAGCAAGCGCCGCCTGCCGCACATGTTCGGCGTTGCGGATCGAGGCCGACAGGATCTGCGTTGCGAAGCGATAATTGTCGTAGATTTTCCGGATGTCGCGGATCAGCGCCATGCCGTCGATGCCCTTGTCGTCCAGCCGTCCGACGAAGGGCGAGATGAACCAGGCGCCGGCCTTCGCCGCCAGCATCGCCTGCACGGCGGAAAAGCACAGCGTGACGTTTACCTTGATGCCTTCGTCCGCAAGCACCCGGCAGGCCCTGAGGCCATTTTCGGTCAGCGGCAGCTTCACCACGACATTGGAGGCGATGCGGGCCAGGTAGCGCCCTTCGGCCAGCATGCCGTCGACATCGGTCGCCACCGCCTCGGCGCTTACCGGCCCCGGAATGATGGCGCAGATCTCTGCGATCGCCTCCTTCATCTTGCGGCCGCTCTTGGCGATCAGCGAAGGATTGGTCGTCACCCCGTCGATGAGCCCGCTCGCGGCTGCTGCCCGCAGCTCGGCGATGTCGGCTGAATCGATGAAAAGCTGCATCAGGCGGGCTCCCGGAACTGCGACCCGTTTTTCGCCGGTTCTGCCGCAAAGGCAAGGGCTGGGGGGTTAACCCTTGCCGGGGATGACCTTCTTTACGTCCTGCGCACGGCTGCGCGGCATCACCAGCACCGCATCGGGTGTCGCGATGATGACGAGATCCGAAACCCCGATGGCCGAAACGTGCACGCCCTCGCTTCGAATGAGGTTGTTCATCCCGTCCAGCAGCGTCACCGAACCGGCGACCGCATTGCCCTTGTGGTCCTTCTCCGAAAGCCGCCACAGCTCGGCCCATGATCCCACATCCGCCCAGCCTGCATCGCACGGCGCCACGGCGGCGCGCTTCGTCTTTTCCATCACGGCGATGTCGACGGGCTCCGAACGCACTTCGCCGAAAGCCGCCGCATCGAGATGGATCTCCTTGCCCGAACGGCGCGCCGCCGCCAGCGCCTTGCGCGAGCCCTCGCGGATGTCCGCGGCGCCGACCGAGAACTCCTCCAGCATCACGCGCGGATGGAAGAAGAAGATGCCGGCGTTCCAGCTATAGCCGCCCTCGTTGAGATAGCGCAGCGCATCCGGCAGGCCCGGTTTTTCCGTGAAGCGCTCGATGGCGTGGACGCCATCGGAGATCGCCTCGCCCTGGCGGATATAGCCATAGCCTGTCTCGGGGCCTGTCGGGGTAATGCCGAACGTGACGATGCGCTCGCCGACGACCTTCCCCGCCGCCTGGATCGCCGCAATCAGGCCTTCCGGCTTCGAGACGAGATGGTCCGCCGGCGCCAGTACGACCAGCGCTTCGGGATCGATCTCCTGCGCCACCAGCGCCGCGACCGCCGCCGCCGCCGCCGTATTGCGTCCCTGGGGCTCGAACACCAGCGCCGCGGGCTTCACGCCTGACTGCGCCAGCAGGTCGTTAAGCAAGTCGCGGTGCGCTGCGCCCGAAATGATGATCGGATCGAGGAATTCGACCTCGCCATGGCGGCCTGAGAACCGCAGCGCCGTCTCCTCGATCATCGATCGTGGCGCGCCCAGCACATGAAACTGCTTTGGCCGCGCGGAGGTCGACAGCGGCCAGAGCCGTGTGCCGGAACCGCCGGACATGATGACCGGAAAGATACGCGTCGGCGCCAATGCATGCTCCTCGAAAGCCATTCCGGTTCTAGCCCCCCTTACCGGTACGGCAAGCATCCCCGGCGACTCAGGACAAAGCTGTACGCGATTTCACGCGTGCTTGCGGTAGGCGCTGTCGGCCCTCAGGGCCGGGCGCTCGACCAGATGCCAAAGCAACAGCGATGCCGCGAGCGATGCAGCCGCTGAAACGGCGACGCCGGTCCAGGGGACGGCGAACAGTCCCAGCGCGATCACGGTCTGGATGATCGGGAAATGGACAATGTAGAGTCCATAGGAGAGATCGCCGAACCGCGCCGCATCGAACGAACGGGCGACGCCTGTGCCGAGATAGACGACAAGCGCCCCCAGCCCCACGGCTCTTAAGGGCTCTGCGAGCGGCGTCAGCAGCGACAGGACGAAGACGCCCAGCCCCGCCAGCCCGGCAAGCTGCAGCCGCTTTACGTCCAGCTTGATCAGGTGGAAGGCGATGCCGGTGACGAAGAAGCTCATCTGGCCGGGGAGCTGGCGCGCGATGCTGGTCAGCAGTTCGGAGCCCTGGGCTGTCCCCGTGGTCTCCAACCCGATCCGCCAGGCCTCGGCGCCGACATAAAGCAGCACCAGCACCAGCCATCTGCGACGGCCGGCGGCGCGAAGCAGCAAGGCCAATAGCGGAAGGATCAGGTAGAACATCACCTCGATCTTCAGGGTCCACAGCGCCCCGTTGACCTCGGAAAACTGGTTGGCCTCGAACAGGCCCGGCAGGTCCGGGGCCATGAAATTGAGGAAGATGAGATTCCAGCCGAGATAGGCGGCCACAGCCCCCAGACTGCCCCTCGCCTCCGCGCTGAACGCCAGCGCCGCCAGAGCGCATACCGCCACCACTGTGGCATAGGCAGGATAGAGCCGCCGGATACGCTTCTCGGCGTAAAGGGCGAGCGAGGAGGAGCGTTCGAGGCTGGCATAGACCAGATAGCCCGACAGCACGAAGAAGCCCTGGACGCCGATCTCGGCCATGGAGGCCAGCGCGTTCTCGCCGTGCGTGCCTGACCCCTGCCAGGGCAAGGCGACCGCGTGGTAGGCGGCGACCATCAGGGCGAAGATCAGACGCAGGGCGTTGAAGTTGTTGTCGGTCGACACAACCCCCGGCGCCGCCGATGCGGCCCTGCCTCTTGGCGCTGTAAACGCGGTCACGCCTGCTGGCCCTCTGGTCCCTTGTGCCTGGCCGGGCGAAACCCGGGCGTTTCCACGCCTGATCTAGCCGCTGCCTCATTTGCGAGCAACATGCCACGCAAGGGGTCGGCGGGTCGCAACCCGCTGGAATCCGGCGTTTTCCGGCCGGGGCGGTTCTCCTTGAACATGCCGCAGACCCGTGGAAAGACCCTGCGGACCGCCCGAAGGACCCGTTGTGCCGCCCGCCAGCATCCCGACAACGAGCGAACGCTTCATCCTGCGCATCTCGTGCATGGATGCGGTCGGCATCGTCGCGGACGTGGCCGGCTTCCTCGCCCAGCGCCGCCTCTTCATCGTCGAGACATCCAACTTCGGCGACCCGGCCACCGGCCTCTTCTTCATGCGCACCGTCTTCGCGCCCAGCGAGGCAGGCTTCACCTCGACGAAGTTCGTCTCCGAGTTCGCCGCCATCGCCGACAAGTGGAAGCTGGAATGGGAGCTGCGCGACGCCCGGGTGAAACCCAACGTCCTGATCCTGGTCTCGAAGGCCGATCACTGCCTCAACGACCTGCTCTACCGCCATCGCATCGGCGCCCTGCCAATGAACGTGCCGGCCATCGTCTCCAACCACCTGTCCAGCGCCTGGCTCGCCGAGCGTCACGGCATCCCGTTTTTCCATGTGCCGGTGGACGCATCGAACAAGGCGCAGGCCGAAGCGCGCATGCTGGAGATCGCAGCCTCGACAAAGGCCGATCTCGTCGTCCTCGCCCGCTACATGCAGGTGCTCTCCGACAGGACCTGCCGGCAGCTCGCCGGGCGCTGCATCAACATCCACCATTCCTTCCTGCCCGGCTTCAAGGGCGCATCACCCTACACCCAGGCCTACAATCGCGGCGTGAAGCTCATCGGCGCCACGGCGCATTATGTGACGCCTGACCTCGATGAAGGCCCGATCATCTCCCAGGCCGTCGAGAAGGCCCGCCACTCCGACACCCCGGAGATGCTCACCGCCATCGGCCGCGAGATCGAGGCCCGCGTCCTCGCCGCGGCGGTCAAGCTCCACATCGAAGGCCGCATCTTCCTCAACGGCTCGAAGACGGTGGTGCTGGACTGATGCGGAAGGGCCGTACATCCGGCCTCCTCGCAAGAAACCGGAACGGATCCCAGCTCAGCGCCGCCGCGATCTCGCCAACGCGCGCCTTGCGCCGTCTCTTCAGCTCGCCCCGCGCTTCCAGCGCCGGACCCAGATCCCCGAAAGCCGCGGCAAGGCCTCTGATCGTCGCGAGGAACCTTCCTGTCGCCAGTCCGCGCAACAGGATCGCGGTGGTGCCGAGAACCCAGAC
>DATBNA010000419.1:0-9903 GCA_036554545.1 Hyphomonadaceae bacterium | reverse complement strand
CCGCCGCCCTGCCGGCCTGCACATGCATTACGGCGAGGCGAATGGAGTCGAGTATGGCCGTCGCGGCAGCGGGGTCAGGCTCGCCTGCCTTCGGTACTGCCGAGGTGATCGGTGAGACGGGCAGCCCTTTCCGGAAGGCTGCGGCCGCTTCATCTGGCGAGGCGATCACGACCAGCTCGTGCGGATCCATGCGCTTGGGGCGGGCGGCTTCCAGCACGCGCGGATCAGCGATGACGTAGAAGGGCCGCTTGCGGTTGCGGAACGCGTCGTAGGCCTTCCAGGAAATGCTCGGGCCGACCCCGGCGGGGTCGCCCATCGTCACTGCAAGGGGCAGCCCATCCCCAGTCATTGTCCTAGCGCCGGTCGATCGTCGCCTCGCGCTTGAGGTCGCGGAGGTAGCGCTCGGCTACCATGGCGAGTTCGGCGTTGAAAAGCCGGTCGTAGATTTCTTCGCGCGTCGGAACACCCGGCGTGCCCGAAGCGCGCTCGCAGACATAGAACACCATTTTCCCGGCATTCTCGGAAAGGTCGATGACATCCGTCGACTGACCGGCCTCGACCTTCTCAAGCGCCGGACGGAACGCGTCGGCCACCTGCTCGAGCGGAATGTCGTTCATCGCCTCGGACGTGACGCCTTCGACGCCAGCCGTTGCAGCGGCGACATCCTTGCAGGTGCTGGCCTTGGCCTTGACCTGCGCGAGCTTGTCGGCTGCGCCGTCGCCGCGGGCGACGACCTGGACGAGGTCCATGACAATCGAGCCGGGGCCTGCAGGTTCACGCTTGCCGAGCAGGGCGATGACATAGACACCGCCATCGCTTTCGATCGGCGGCAGCAGGGTCGGCGGGTTCGGCGCCTTCTGCACCGCCGCCCAGATTTCCGGACGCATGTCGCCGGGCGACATCCATTGCAGGTCACCGCCTTGCGATGCTGAAGGCGCCGCCGAGAACTGGCGGGCGACGGCGTCGAACTCTGCGCCGCGGTTGATTTCACCGATCAGAGTTTCGGCGCGGCTCTTGGCGTTCACGCGCGAAGCCTCGTCGGGCGCGAAGAGGAAAATCTCGGCAAGGCGATACTGCGGCTTGTCGATGGTCGCCTTGATGCGTTCGAGCATTTCGTCGACGCGCAGCTCGGAGACGCGAACCTGCTTGCCATAGCGGCCGCGGATAAGGGCGGTCCATGCGATCTCGGCTTCCTGCTGCTCGCGAAGGGCGCTGATGCTGATGCCCGCCGCGGCCAGGTTCGACGTGAACTGTTCCGGCGTCATCCGGTTCTGCTGGGCGAGGCGGGCGATCTGTTCGTCGATCTCGGCGTCCGAGATCTTCTCGTCCTTGACCAGTTTGGTGAACTCCTGGAGCTGGACCTTCTCATCGATCAGGCCCTCGATGGCGCGCTGGCTCACCTCGCGAATGACTTCGTCGTCAGGCTGACCGGGGAAGCTGAGCAGGATCATGCGCATCCGGTTGCGCACGTCGGACATGGAGATGATCTGGTCGTTGACGGTGGCTGCTACGCCGTCGACCACTTGCCCGCGGGGCGCTGACGCCTGCTGGCCGATGGCGGGCGCCACCGCGATGCCGGCGGTCGCCGCTGCGACGGCAAGACAGAAAGCAAGAATACGTTTCATCCAGACACCTTCAGCGCCGCAAACCGTGACTTCGGGTCTGGGCGAAAACATGGCCAACGGCCGCGATATACACGATCCCCGCAGCCAAATGCGAGACGGAGAGTGCAGGAGGCGAAATCTGCTTCTTTTCGGGGGTTTCTAGTCGGCGTCGGCGGTCGACAGTCCGCCCAGGCCGGTCAGGACGAAGTTGAATCGGATGGATTCGGACGGCCCGAGCGTCCGGTCGCGTCCGCCGTCGCGTTGGTAAACCAGCTCGAAATAGGAGCAGTCATCCCGATAGGCGATGCCCAGGGCCAGCCGGATGTTCTCGCCCAAGGTGACGTTCCGGGATTGCTCTACAATAGCCGACCACCGGTCGCTGATCTTGAGGGCGCCGTTCCAGACCAGGCCCTCATCTTCCTGGCCCGCTGCATTTTCCGCGATCTTGAAGTAGCGGGCGCCGCCGCTGGCCCGCCAGATATTGGCGTTGGCGCTGACGTCGATCCGGTTGACGGAGAAATCGTCATCCATCCGCAGGCGAATGCCCGCATTCAACACACGCCCAAGGTCGGCCTTGATTGACGCGACATAGTCGGACGTCTCGTCGGCGAGGTTGGACAAGTCGTTGAATGCAGGGTCTTCCTCCTGACGCCAGCGGCGGGCGACCAGGGCAGAAACTTCCGTGTCGTCGCTGAACTTGACGGTGGTGTTGACGCCCAGCGCCGTGCGGCCGCCGCCCTCCCACAGGTCGTAGGTCGGGATCGGGTTCGGCTCGAGCAGGTTGCTGTCGTCGCCCTCGAAGAGCTGCGAGTCCTCGTTCGGGATACCGTCATCGTTGGCCCCTTCCGAGCCATAGGCGATCATGGCGACGGGCTCGACGATGATGTCTACGTTTTCCCCGCGGCGAATGAAGGGGTAGCTGAGCTGCGCGCCGGCCACGCCAAGTGCGCGGCCGATTTCCTCCGCGCCGCCGCCTGAGCCGTCGTCGACGCGATAGAAGTCGCCGCGGGCCTGCACATAGGGAGAGAGTACGAGACCCGGGCCAAAGACATACTGGGCCTTCCATTCGGCATTCGCGGTTACGCGGGCCGAATCCAGTGCGAGGTCGCCATTCGGCAGCGTTTCGACTGCATCCCGGAAGAGGCCGACGGCGCTCAGGTCCGCAGTGATCAGACCATTCGAACCAAGATCGAACAGCTTCTGCATGAACACGCTTGGCGCGACCTCCGGGAACTCGGCGTCGTTGTCGAATTCGCGTAGTCCCTGGAAGTCATAGACGGCCGCTTCGAAATAGAAGTCCTCATGCTGGCCCGTCGTGTACAGCTGACTCATCAGCTGGCGCGGCTGGCTCGCGACGAGGCCGCGAAGATCATCTTCACCGTCGATGTCATAGCGCTGGTCGTAGAGGTCATCGCTCTGGCGTTCGACGCCGAAACCCCACTGCCAGTTCTGGTTGATGTTGAACCGGCCTGCGCCGTAGACGTGGCCGCGCCACTCCTTGTTGTCGAACTTGTCGCCGTCCGAGTTGAAGTCCTTCTCATAGGTGAAGCTGGTCTCGAAATCGACGAAGCCGGAGAAGAACAGCTTGCGATAGTCGACCTTCACCAGCGGGTTCACCTGGGCAGCGATCATCGGCGCAATCGTCATCTCCTGTGACGGAGAGATCGCCCAGTAGTAGGGCTGCTCGTAGAAGGGGCCGAACTTCGACGACACGCCGAGGTCGGGAACGAGGAGCCCCGATCGCCGGCTTGAGCTCGGGTCCGGGTGCGCGAACCAGGGAATGTAGAGGACCGGTATTCCTTTGATCTCGAACACCGCGTCCTGGTACGAGATCATCTGCGTTTCGGTGTTCTGCTCGGCGCGCCGGGCGCGGATCGACCAGGTCGGTTCATTCCCCTCCGCTTCGCAGACCGGGCAACCCGTGTACACCACCTGCTCGAGCGAGTTGCGGGTCCCGTCGGTGCGTACGGCCGAGGAAGCAGTAATCAGGGCGTTGCCGGCAAGGCGCGCGGCGAAGCGTGTCGCGAAGCCGTTGCGGAAGTCCTCGTCAACTTCGATCTCGTCGGAGAACTGGACGCTGCCATCGGCGTCGGTGATTTCCACGCGGCCCTGGGCGCGCATGGTCTGCTTGCCCTCGTCATAGATCAGCTTGTCGGCCTTCAGCGTGCGGTCGCCGACGCGGACCTCGACATTGCCTTCGGCCGTCATGATGAGGTTGGCCTGGTCCTCGGTGACGAGGTCAGCACGAAGGTAGATATCTTCGGAAGCGGGTGCGGTCGCAGGCACGGCTGCCGCCGGCGCCTGCGCAGCAGCAGTCGCGCCTGCAGACAGCGCCACCACAGCGGCGGACGCAAGGCAGGTAAGCCGCAACACCATCCGTCTCCCCTCGCGCCACGATAGCGAGCGACTCCCAGCCCTCAAAGCGATAGGCAAAAGCCGCAGAGGCGTCCAGAGATGCAACGTTTTTCCCTATGTCCCGACGGCAAACGCAGCCCCAAGCGGCGCCAGAGCCACAGCCCATTACGCGTTGGAAATACGCCCGGTGGAAATGTCGCCTTACGAGTTAAGGCTTTCCTGACCTGCGGCGAGAGCCGGTAACACGCTTCAGCCGTCTTCGGCGTGAGCGAGAATCGTCAGCACAGCGAACAGGGCAAAAAGCGGCGGGCACCAGGCTGCGGCTTCCGGCGGTGTTGCGCCTGCCGAGGACATGCCCTGCGCGACGCGATTGGCAAAGAAAAGCACGAAACCCGCGAGTGCGCCGGCGCCGATCAATTGTGACAGGCCGCCTGAACGCGCCAGGCGCAGGCAGACGACCGCGCCGATCAGCGCCATGGCCAGCATCATCAGCGGCGTGGCGAGCAGCGTATGGAATTTCAGGACGTACGCGTCGACTTCCATTCCGGCGTTGCGGCCATCCTGGATGAAGCCGGGCAAGTCCCAGAACGGAATGGTCTTGGCCGAGGCGAAGCGCTGCAGCAGCGTGTCGTTGCGGAGGTTCGTCGGCACGGCGAGCTTGGCAACCCGTGTGACCTCGCCATCGACCGGATTCTCCACGACGCCTTCCAGCTGCCAGAAGCCGGAGGTCAGCGTTGCGCGATCGGCATCGATCCGATGCGTGAATTCCCGATCCTCGGGTCCGCCGCGTCCGGGAGCGAAATAGTAGAAGGTCACGCCTTCGAGGGCCTGGCCGCGCCCGACGACCCGGCGTGCGTTGATGATCGCCTGTCCGTCGCGATTCGGTTCGGCTGTGGAACCGCCTGCCGTGCTGACTGGCGCGCCCGCGGTCATGTCGCCCTGGCTGAGCCACACGCCATCAAGGGTCTCCGGGCCAGCGGCCGCGTTTGGGTTGAGCAGCCGCTCCCGCGACGTCTCGAACTGTGCGTTGAGGCGCGTCGCCAGCGGATCGATGAGCGTAACCATCAGGACGCCTAGGGTGAGGGCGAGCACGATGGTCGGACCCAGGAAGCGCCAAGCCGAAACGCCTGCGGCGCGGAAGGCCGGCAGTTCGCTTCGGCGGCTGAGTTGGGAGAAGCAGAGGATCGACCCAACGAGCGTGGCGAATGGCAGCGTCTCGAGGATGAGGCCAGGCGTCTTCATCATGGTCAGCGTGAAGGCGGTCGAGACGGGAATGGGCGTCCGGCTGCCGACGGTGCGCATCTGTTCGACTACGTCGACCAGCACGATGGCGAGCACGATGATGCCCAGCGTCAGCAGCAGGGACGTCAAATTCTCCCTGAACACATAGCGCTGGATGCGGCCGGCGATCACCATGGCTCAGGCGGCTCCGGCCATGGCAAGCGACGGATTGCGCCGCGCGAGCGCTCGCCGTTTCAGTATTGGCACGACGAAGTAGAAGAACGAGATGATCACGATTACGAGCACCGGGATCAGGTACTGCAGGACGTTGAGTGACGGGTCGTCGCGTCCCGCCGCTACGGCGCCGAACGCCCCCAGCCTCAGCAACAGAGCCGCGCCAGCCGCCGCTGCGATGCGCTTTGCATAGCCCCTGCGGCTGAAATCCCCGCCCAGCACCGCATAGATCGCCAGCATCGCCATCGCGATATTCAGCAGCGGCGCCGAGATCCGCGCATGCCCTTCCGCCAGCAGCAGGTTGACGTTGTCGTAGTCGTAGTAGTTGTTCATGTCCGGAAAGAACAATTCCGGCAGATAGCGATCGGACTCCTCGAGGATCACCGCCTTCTGGTCATTGATGAAAGGCGAGAGATCGAACGGCCCCTGTGCGAACGTCGCGCGCTCAAGGCTGCCGTTGTCGCGCAGCGACAGGCGCTGCGCGTTCTGCATCACCAGTTGAGGGCCTGTCTCTCCTTCGACGAGGAAAGCGGTCTTGGAGAAGTAGGTGACGACCTGCTTCGGATTGCGGGAGTCGTTGATCATCAGGTCGCGCATCTCGCCGCCTGTGACCTTGCGGGCGAAGGTGGTGAGACCGTCGCCATGGCTCAAGAAGGCGCCTTCACGGACAAGCGAGGCGGCGAGGTCGGTAGAGGCCTGCGATACAGTCTCTCGCAGTTCGCGCGAAGCTGCAGGCTGGACCCAGAGATTGAGGCCAAGGTGCAGTATGGCGGCCAGGACGGCGAGCCGCAGGACCGGCGAGGACACCTGCCAGTTGGACATGCCCGATGCTTGAGCGATGGCGATCTCATTCTCGCGGTGGGCGACATTGAGGGCGGCCGCCGCCGCTATGAACAGCGCGATGGGCATCAGCAGGGAAAGGATCTGGGGGACTGCCAGCAGCGTTACCCAGAAGTAGACCCCGATCGATTGCCGGTTCTCGACAATCAGGTTGAGCTGATCGGGGTTGAGGCCTTGCGTAAGCACAGCGATGAGAGCAAGACCGCCCACGATCGCCATAAGGGTTCTCAACACGTTCCGGAAAAGATAGCGTTGAAACCCTGACATGCGGAAACCTGGAGACGGCGCTAAGCGCCCGCGGCATGGCGGCCAGCCATGACGCAGTGCTAACGGCGTCCGGGCCTTTCGTCGATGACCATGTGTAGCCAACTCTCAGGACTGTAACTTCCCAATGCAGATCAAGTTTTCGGCCGAACCGACCGGCGATGCTGTCGCCTTCATCGCCTACGAGGGCGACAAGGGCATTGAGTTCGGCTCAGGGGTCGAAGCGCCCGCCGAGGCGGCCTTTCGCCGCGCAGCAGCGGCAGGCACGTTCAAGGGCGGCACAGGGCAGATCCTAGAGATCCTGGCGCCCGAGTGGAACGATGCGGCGCGGGCCCTTCTGGTCGGCGTGGGCAAGAAATCAAGCCTCAACGATGTCTCATGGCAGAAGGCCGCCGCCGGACTGGTGAAGCGGCTGCTGACCAGCGGAGCGAAGTCGCTCGCCATCGTCGGAGCGCCGGATCGCAGCGTCGCCGCCCAGCTCGCATTTGGCGCGCGGCTCGCTGCCTATCGCTTCGACCAGTATCGCCCGAGCCTGAAGGCGGAGAAGAAGCCGACGCTGACAACCGTCTCCGTCGTCACCGACTCTGCGGCCGGCGCCCGCTCCGACTACGCACCGCTTTCGGCCAGGGCCGAAGGCATCGAACTGGCGCGAAATCTTGTTTCCGAGCCGCCCAACGTGCTGCATCCGGAGAGCTACGCTGTCCGGATTCAGGAGCTCGCGGACGTCGGACTGGACATAGATGTCCTGGATGTGCCGGCGATGGAGAAGCTCGGCATGGGCTCCCTTCTCGGGGTTGGGCAGGGCAGCATCCGCGGATCGCGCCTGTGCGTCCTCAAGTGGATGGGCTCCAAGGACAAGAAGGCGGCGCCTGTCGCGCTTATCGGCAAGGGCGTGACCTTCGACACAGGCGGCATCTCGCTTAAGCCCGGACCCGGCATGCAGGACATGAAGGGCGACATGGGCGGGTCGGCCGCAGTTGTCGGCGCGATGGTGGCTCTCGCCAAGCGCAAGGCGAAGGCCAACGTCGTCGGCCTCGTCGGTCTGGTCGAGAACATGCCCGACGGCAATGCGCAGCGTCCTGGCGACATCGTGAAGTCCGCTTCCGGCAAGACGATCGAGATCCAGAACACCGACGCCGAAGGCCGCCTCGTCCTGGCCGACGTGCTCTGGTACGCGCAGAAGAAATTCAACCCCAAGGCCATGATCGACCTCGCGACCCTGACCGGAGCAATCATCATTTCGCTCGGTAACGAGCACGCCGGCATGTTCTCCAACAATGACGAGCTGGCGAAGAAGATCGACACGGCCGGCAAGGCCGAGGGCGAACCTGTGTGGCGTCTGCCGCTGGCGCCCGGTTACGACAAACAGATCGACAGCGAAGTCGCCGACATGCGCAACATCGGCAATGCCGGCAACGCCGGCTCGATCACAGCGGCGCAGTTCCTCCAGCGCTTCGTCGACGAAGGACGCGCCTGGGCGCACCTCGATATCGCTGGCACCGCCTGGCGCCCGGGCCACGACAACCCGCTGGAGCCGACCTGGGCGACCGGCTGGGGCGTGCGCATCCTCGATCGCCTGGTGGCGGATAACTACGAGGACTAGCGGATGGCAGGCGCAGCGGAGTGGTGGTTCTACCACATCGAGCACACGACGCTCGACGCCGCCATTGCTCCGCTGATCGACAAGTGCCTCGAACGCAAGTGGCGCGTGGTCGTCGTCGGCCACGAGCAGACGCTCGACCGCCTCGACCGTTCGCTGTGGACGTGGCGCGAAGACAGCTTCATGCCTCACAGCCGCGGCCGCCGCGATCCGCAAAAGCAGCCCGTTCTCCTTTCGACCGAAGCGCAGCCCGCCAATGGCGCGAAGGTCGCGCTCCTTCTCGATGGATCGGATGCCGACCCCGGCCAGTTCGAACGCTGCATGGTGGTGTTCGACGGCGGCGACGAAACCGCCCGCGCCAAGGCGCGCCAGCAATACAAGGCCGCCCTCGATGCCGGCGGCGGCGCCCGCTACTTCCAGCAGGAGCGCAGCGGCGGCTGGAAAGAGTTCAAAAAGGAAGAGGGCGAGGGCTCCTAGTTCTTGCTGGCGGCGATCGTATCCCTCGATGCCGGGGAGTGTCCGCGATCCAGCAGGTCAGAACTCGGAGTATCCAGCCTTGTGAAGGAACTGCACCAACCTCGCGCCGAATACCCGCTCGCCGACACGACTGAGATGACGGTTGTCGGAGTAGGTGATCTCTCCTTCGATCAGGAGATCGTCAGGAAGGTGAAGGTCGAATGCATCCAGCTTTGAAACGAACTCAAGATGCGCGGCGTCAGCCTTCGCCGACCAGAGCGCCTCGACCTGGCGTGTAAGGTCGATGAGTTTCGGCGAGCAAGCCTGGGCGAGGGCATCCTTGAGCGGTTGCTTGACGTCAAGGTCTTGCGTTGCGACCTGAAGCGGGGGGAGCATTCCGAGGATAGTAATCTTCACGCCGCTGGCTTGCTGCAATTCCGCAAGATAGCTGATCACCTGATCGACCGCTTCGGTGGACATGTCGTCGATGGTCGCGTTTGTCATCCCGTTCGGGAACAGTCTGTCGGGCGTCTGCGTGTAGACGATGCGACGGATGTGGGCCGCATTCTCCGCTGCAAACACCTTGAGGTCTTCGTAATGGCAGGGATAGGGCGGGCGCCCTCCGAAAAACTCATGGGGACGACAATAGCCGCGCGAAACACTGGCGATGAACGGATAACCAGAATTGAGGGCAAGAGCATTGTAGAGGTCAATCGCGTGGCTCTCGCCAGTCACGAATATGGCCGCCCCATAGCGTTGGGCGCAACGCTGGAAGGTCTCTCTGAACGTGGTGTCGAACGTTTCGCTCTGGAAGTGACAATCATCCTGCATGACGAACTGTTCGCTCTTCATCGCTCTGGATATCTGCTCGATGCGCTCAATCCGATCAGGGTGAAATACTCGAGTGAATAGCATCGGATAGGTCGCGAGGCCGGTTCCAGCCGCAATCATCAGAGTGGTGCCGACTGCTGCTGCGGTGAAAACCGTCTGCCGCCTCACGCCGTTCTTGCGCCGGAAAGGTCTTTCGACAAATCGCCAGCTAAGGCCCGCGAGCGCGATCGAAAGGAGGATCAGCAATAGCGCCAGACCTGCTGGCAGCTCGCCGTTCCCAAGAACCCGCGCGTAGGCGAGCAAGGGTTGGTGCCAGAGATAGATGCTGTAGCTCAACAGACCGATGCCGACGCAGACGGGCCACGAGAGTATTGCGGCGCACCGCGTTCCCTTCTCGGCGAACATGATGACGAGAGCCGTCCCCAACACAGGAACGAGGGTCAGAACGCTGGGGTGCGGCGTGGTCTCATCGAACAGCAGGAATGAGAAAGCCAACAA